>JANXVE010000047.1 GCA_025351825.1 Chamaesiphon sp. 341R_metabat_111
CAGGGCAACCGCACACGTTTCTTAACAATTGCGACAATCTAAGAGGTGACTATGTTTAAAGCACTAAGCACAGTCTTGAGATAGTTATCGTCCCATCCCGCCTTGAGTCGTTTGGTCTTAACACCAACCTTCGTTTTTTTGTCTCGCGATAATAAATTGATGCCAACATGACGAATAACTGCTAGGTTCTCAGCCGTATGTCCTTGGCAGCTTTGTGAGGCATCTTCTGCAAAACCCACATCGAGAATCCAATGCAATTGATTTTCAATACTCCAGTGGCTTCTAACAGCAGTTGCAAATCGTTGGACATTACTGTCAATACTGAGAATGTAATATCTCTGTTCAATACTGATTTTCCCATTGATCTCACGTTGTGATTCAACCATGCCAATACTTTTCAGCCCTAACCACTTGTGGGCACCGATCGAATACTCTGTATTACCCATCGTCCAATAGCGACGAGTCTCAATTCGTCCATGTCCCTTAGACTCTGTTGAGTGACACTGATGCTCGATGTCTCTGAAGTTCTGTTTTCGTGCCGCAGTAAACAATTGAGCCACATCAGTGTGAAGATCTCCCTGATTACCTTTGAGGGCTAAAACATAGTCAGCACCTTGTTCAATAATCGTTTTAGCAATTTCGGTTTGTCTTGATTCGCTAAACCGTCGGGAAACTAGGGCGTGCGCGAATCGCTGACATCCCATTGCATCTGCTTGGTGCAACGCACGCCGAGGAGACCTCGGCGCGTAGGGCAAAGCCCCGCCAAAGGCGTATGCATCCGCAATACTTACCAAGCAACCTCGGATTGCTAACATCTCCAGTAGTGGTGGAATAGCCGTGATTTCATTGGATTTCTCACTGACCTTTGTTTGTCCTAGAACCAGATTTTGAGACGCAGACCAGACACTCACCATATGAATCAAACTCCGCGAATTTCCTGCTTCTTTTGCACCTCTGAGGGTTTTGCCATCAATATTAAGCAGCTCTCCCTCTGTGACCTCTGCTACCGCTGACATCCATCCCATAAAACATTTTTGTAATTCGGCTGGTTTGATTCTGGCTAACACTCGACTGAAGGTGTCCGGTGACGGAATCCCATTTGGTAGTTCTAACCAGGTTTTTAACCAGTCTTGTTTCGTTCGACCATATTCGGCAATTGCTTCCCAGTCATTCGCTCCACAGATCGTGCCACAGATAGTCATAATCAGAATATCTATCAGTTTGTGTTCGATGCGGTAGGCTGCTCTTTGGTCTTTTAACGCACCAAAATGTGTCTCTATCAATGCTGCTGGGCTAGTGGCTGTAGTCATGGAATAAATCTCAATGATTCAATCAATTCTCCTACTTCAACACATTCCCGATTTTCTATCTGTCATTTGTTAAGAAACATGTGCGGGTGCCCTGGTGGCAATTCCCATTCGTTGATGCGACGGCTGCACTAACAGCAAATCTAGATCGACTCGCTCTTCCTTCTTCTGAACAAATAAGGCTAGACCAATGATTCGCTGGCTATTTGGCTCTAGTGCCATCTTAGAGGCTGGGTGTGGCTGCCCGCGTACTCCTTGAAAATAGTTATTGATGTTCTTGCGGGCATGGGCAAGGATATCGTCCAACGACCAGTCACAAAATTCGACCGAATCTTCAAACGCCTCAAAAAATGTTTCGATCATCTGTTCTTTCAAAGATGAATCGACAGACACTATCCAATCCGATGTCGCTGCTTGGGGTGCCAATGTTAGTTGAGTCCGCACATGATGTTCTCTGGGTGTCAGGTGTCCTTTGCCTGAAAAGTATTCAGCTTTCCAACCAAAGGGGTGTTCCATTAATTCAAATTCTTCGACCGACATTGAGATGTGTTTACTTTTCATAGTACGCATTACTTCTAGTCACAATAGAACATTATTACTTAATTTGATTTCATGCTATTTTATCTAGTATGAGTACTGTAAAAAGCACGAAACTAAATAATCTCCTCGTCAATTGGCGATCGGGTGCAGTTTACACTTCAACTTGGTTATCCAGTCAGGGTTTTTCGTCCAGTGCAATCGCGGGCTACTGTCAGAGCAATTGGCTGCGGTCGATCGGTCGCGGTGCATTCGTCAAAGTCGGCGATACCTCTGATTGGAGCGGCGGTCTATGGGCGATACAAAATCAATTGGGTCTAGATATCCATCCAGGCGCAAAGACGGCTCTAGAATTAGCTGGTTACGGTCACTTTCTCCCCCTAGAACGACAATCAGTGATGTTATTTGGCGCGACGGGAGTGAAGTTACCTCATTGGTTGCGACAACAAGCCCAAGTATGGCAGATCCAGTATTTCACTACCAATCTGTTCGCTCAAGCACCCTTACTCGGCTTAACCGAGCGGCGGTTTGGGGAGTTAGAACTTAAAATTTCTACTCCAGAACGCGCCAGCTTAGAAATGTTGTATCTAGTACCTCAGACCCAATCAGTTGAGGAAGCTTGGCTGTTAATGGAAGGCTTAGTCACTTTGCGCCCAAGATTGGTACAGTCATTACTCACTGCTTGCAATTCGATTAAGGTCAGGCGGTTGTTTTTGTATTTGGCAGAGCAACACCAGCATCCCTGGTTCGAGCGGTTGGATCTGAGCGCGATCGACCTGGGTGTGGGTAATCGCTCGATCGTCGGTGGTGGACGGTTAGACCCTAAATATCAGATTACTGTCCCTGCAAATCTGGGGATAAATTGATGGATCGTTGGCAGAGCCTCTCGGAACGAGAATCGTTATTTCTAGCTCAGGTAGATTTACTACTGCGGATTTTGCCCTATGTGATGCGCGACCCCAGGTTTGCACTCAAAGGTGGCAGTGCGCTCAATTTATTCATCCGCGATCTGCCACGATTATCAGTAGATATCGATTTGACTTACTTGCCAATCAATGACAGAGACAGTACTTTGGCAAATATCAGCGATATCTTAACTACAATCTCACGGGATATTAGTAAGGCGATGCCCCAGGTGACAATTCAACCTTTGAAAGCTACTGATGGGCGGTTGCGAAAATTGGTAGTGCGTTCTGGTCTGGTGACGGTGAAGGTAGAACCCAATGAAACCATTCGGGGGTCGGTCTTTCCCTGCGTACTGCGGGATCTGGCTCCGCAAGTGGAAGAAGAGTTCGGGTTATTTATGTCGGTGCAGACGCTCTCGCTGGCAGATTTATATGGGGGCAAGATTTGTGCGGCTCTGGACAGACAACACCCCAGAGATTTGTTTGACGTACAAATGTTGTTAGCTCATGAAGGGTTGACTCCAGCGATTAGAACGGCTTTTTTGGTCTACTTAATCAGTCACAATCGCCCGATGGCGGAGGTATTGCAACCCAATCGGCTCCCGCTGGAGACTGCATTTAATAATGAGTTTTTGGGGATGAGTCGGGTATCAGTCACCTGTGAGGAATTGGTCGCCACTCGCGAACGGTTGATCGATCTGTTACGCCTGTCACTATCAGTTGAGGAGAAGCGATTTCTGCTGTCGGTGAAGGAACTTGAACCGGATTGGAGTCTGTTGGGAGTAGCGGAAGTGGAGGAGTTACCAGCGGTACGGTGGAAGTTGCAGAATCTGGCAAAAATGCCCAAAGCCAAGCACAGGCTGGCAGTTGCAAAATTGAGAGAAGTGTTAGATATTTAAACATCTAAAAGTTTAAACACTTAAACATTTAAACAAACATCCAAATGTTTAAGTGTCTAGATGATATAATTGGATCGATCTCTATAGTTGAAATTGATGATCGTTACTGTTGCCTCATTCAAAGGAGGCGTGGGCAAAACGACTACTGCCCTTCACTTGGCGGCATACTGCCAGACATTAGCCCCAACGTTACTAGTTGATGGAGATCTCAATCGCTCGGCATTAGACTGGGCAAAACGCGGCAATCTCCCCTTTAAAGTGGTCGATGAAAAGGCTGCTGTTAAATTCGTCCGCAACTACGAGCATATAATTGTGGACACCCCCGCCCGTCCCAATCTAGAGGAGCTAAAAACGACCGCGACTGGTTGCGACTTACTCGTGCTGCCAACTTCTCCAGATGCGCTGGCAATGGGGGCACTGCTGCAAGTCTTAACTGCGCTCAAAACATTAGAGGCAAATTATAAGATTCTGCTGACGATCGTGCCGCCGCCTCCCAGCCGCACTGGAATTGAAGCTAGAGAATCCCTGATCGCTGCCAACCTACCAGTTTTCAAGGCTAGTATCCGGCGATTTAGCGTGTTTCAACGAGCGGCTTTAGAAGGGGTATCGGTCAATCAAGTTAAAAACGATTCCAAATCAGGAATTGCATGGCGGTGTTATTCAATGGTTGGTGAGGAGATTATGTCATGAATAAGAAAAATGGCAGCAGATTCGATACTTTATTTAGTGAAGCTGGAGCTAGTCGAACTGACATACCAAAAAGCGAAGCGGAGGAAGTTTTAGAGCCTGGGGCAAAAACTCCATCCTCTAGACAAACTACCAAGAGTACCGATCCTGACTATACTCGCGCCACTATTTATCTCCCTAAAGAAATGCACAGGCAGATTAAGGTAGCAGCGATTGTTGAAGAGCGAGAAATGAGCGATATTGTCGCTGAAGCAATCAGTCGATATTTTTCAGGCATTTAAGCACTTAAACATCTAAACGTTTAAATGTTTAAGTGCTTAGTACGAATACTCGCACTAGTAATAGTAGTCGTACTAGTACGACTACTCGTACTGACTATGTTAACTATATTGACTGTAGCGAGAATCCAATTGTTGGGTTTTCACTGTTTCAGACAGTAGAATCTTTATAAATTTGCAAGGATGGATTTTGACCTAAATTCTATAATTATTGCGGATAGAGCAAAATTATTACTTAAAACTCGCGATGCCGGATACACAGCTTACTAGGAAGCTAGTAAACGGCATCGCATTTTACTAGGAAGCTAGTAAAATGTGCTTTTACAAAATGTTTTTTCGCCTTTTAGCTGATTTCGATTATAATAATGAGGATAATTTTTGCTGCTCAACAATGAATTAAAACTCGATTGAATCAAACAGTTTATTTATCAAAATAAATTGTTGCAATACAGATTAAAAATACACATAAAAATAGCCGCCTAGTTACCTAGAGCGACATTGAGGAATTGAATAATTAATTTTAATACGCTTGTTTCGCCTGCTTCAACAGGTTAAAAACACAAAAAAGATCGGAACCAAAAGTATTCCGATCTTAGCGAAAATGAAGCTAACTGTCCATCCCTCAATCGGCTCAATTTAACAATCGAATCTGAATATTTTCGCTCAAATCGTTACTAAGGCTATGTTTGACCTAATTTTGTCAAGCACAGGGTACTAGCGATCTTGTGGCTATTTATGTAGTTTTATGATTTTTATGTAACTAGACGGCTCCTACCTACAATCAGGAGCCATCATGTCTGAAATATTTCAAAGCGACGCAGACTTCACGCACCACAACCAAGAAATCCTTAGTCTCAATGTCCGCTCAGTCGATTTGAGCTGGTCGAGCCAATATCGAGGTGGCGAAGAAATGGAAAACGAGGACGTTTTCTTCATCCTCGAAAGTCTCAAGTGGACCATAACGCGACTTGCTAACGGGCGGATTAATGACAATACCCTCAAAAAGATATCAAAGTTGGGGGGAGGCTGGCACATCAATCCGTTCTATGGATTAGCCGATCGCGCTGAAATTAACTATTTCCGGTTTAAGCCCCAGAACCCCACAGTCCACTGGAGTAACGGAAAGGTCAGCACTGATAAATATATCGGGGCTGTTGGAGAATTACCCCGCGCCTACTGCCCCAATGTTCCCGAATCTTTGTGGGCAGCGATCTCCTGTCGGTATGGAATAGAGAAAGGTGGGCATAATTTCTGGGAATGGATTTTAGACCATCCAGAAATACCTGTAGCTATTACTGAGGGTGAAAAGAAAGCTTTCATCGGGCTAGGTGCGAGTTATGCGACCATCTCGCTCCCTGGTATTGATTCCGGCTATAAATCCTTATCTGAGAACGATGACGGACGCGCGAGCCAATTAGAGCTGATTCCCGACCTTGAAGCTTTGGCGCAGGGGGGACGAACTATTTATATCGCCTTCGATCGTGACAGTAATCCCCAGACCGTTAAGCGAGTTCAAAAAGCGCGTCAGAAATTGGCGCAATTGTTTAGTAAATTTGGCTGTGAGGTTCGATCGATTAAGTGGGACGAGCAATATAAGGGGCTAGATGACTTCTTCTTTGGAGCATATCTGTCAGCTCTAGACAAGGCGATCGAGAATGCTCAAGATATCACCCCCAAAATTCAAGCAGAAGGGGAGAAGAAAGAATCTATTCCATCAGCTCTGGAGATGTCCAAGAAAGTATTCAAGGACTTATTCGAGGATGCGATCCGGTTCGATGCCAGTGTTAAACAGTTTTGGCGGTATGACGGAAAAGGGAAGTGGGGTAACTGTTCTGACGAATACGTGTTCGGGATCGTGCAGGAATATCTCGAAGAATCCGTCCCTACCTTCTCCCCTAGCTACGTCCGCAACGTCATCGAGTTCGCCCGAAAAGATTTTCTCCATGAGGGCTGGACTGAAGCATCAAACCTGCTCTATCTCCCTTTCATCAATGGAGTTCTGGAACTCAAAACGGGTCAATTGTTAGACCACTCACCCGATTATGGCTTTACTTGGCAGTTACCCAGACCCTATTCGGCTATTGCGGGTAATTGGGGGAATATCGATAAGTTTCTAGATACTTTTACCAACAAGAATCGGCAGTTAAAAGATATTGCGATCGCGTTCTGTCAGGCAGTCTTAACCGGACGTGCTGACCTTCAAAAGTTCCTCTACTTGTTTGGTAGCGGTGCCAACGGAAAGGGCGCGTTTATGGGTCTGTTATCGATGTTAGTGGGAAAAGAGAACACCCACTCGACGACCATCGCGGAATTGAACGAGAGCCGCTTTGAATCTGCCAATTTGATGAATAAACGATTGGTACTAATGACCGATGAAGATAAGCGGGTGGGCGGCTTGAGCGTATTCAAATCTGCTACGGGACAAGATCCCATTCGGTATGAACGCAAAGGAAAGGACGCAACTAACTTTATTTTTAAGGGGATGTTCGTCATCGCGGCTAACTCCCCAACCTTTGTAGGCGATTCAAGCTTTGCAATTAAACGGCGGAAGCTCGATTTTCCCTGCCTTGCCCGTGTTGAAGAGCAGGATCGCCGCGACCTGACCCCAGAGTTTGAGGCTGAGTTAACCGCGTTCACTACCTATCTGTTGTCCATTCCCGACGAAACTGTGACCGCTATTATTCGCGGGGCTGGCAGTGTTGAAGCTGTTAAGCAACTTAATTGGGAAATGACAGTGCGGGAAGATTCGATCGCGGCGTTCTTCTCTGACAAATTGGTGATCGACCCAAAAGGATCGATCAGTTGTGGGACTCTGTACAAGAGCTACCAGGGCTACTGTGAAGAGTCTGGGCTGAAGTCTAAGAGTATCAATAACTTCACCCCGAACCTGATCGAGCTTTGTAATGTGAGCTTGGGTCATTCGATCGCTCACAAACGGTCAAAGACTGGCAACGTTATTAAAGGAGTACGGTTACGAGAGATATGGGAGGAAGAAGATAGTACTTCTATAACTACAAATGAAAACCTTTCTTCTCTTCTAGAAAATAATCAAAATTTTCTACCTGACTCAGATCACCCTACACACCCTACACTTTTAGCTCCTAGCAAAGGTTCTGAGTATACACCCTACCCTACACCACCCTGCACCACCCTACACCCAGAGGAGCCAGAACCACTGACCGAATTTTAAGGGTGTAGGGTGTTTTGGGGCAAAAGACTCTATTCAAAGGCTGAAACCCTTTACCAGTAAGGGCGGTGTAGGGTGTGTAGGGTAAAAAAAGGTAGGGTGTATAGTTGAAACCCTTTACCAGTGGGAGTGGTGTAGGGTGTGTAGGGTAAATCGGAATTACTCCAAAGAACACGAAAAACAGCAGAAGAGAAGAAAGGTTTTCATACACAGACAAGTAACTACAAAAACAGAAAGTTAATTATGAACAAAATCACCCCAGGATCGACCATCATTGGGGCAAGCGGGAAGAAGTTGGTGGTAGATCGAGTTGAAGGCGATACCATCTACAGCGGAGACTTGAAGGTTCTCAAGTCAGCAGTGGTGCGAGTCATCCCCCCAGTAACTAGATTCAACTTAGGCGATCGCGTAAAATACATCGGTTCGGACTTTAACCTCAAAACTCAGTACGCGGGGGTATTGGAAGTTTGGGAGATATCTAAGCAAGATATCGGCTCAACCGCATGTCTGAAACAAAATGGGCGGGTTACAAGTTGGATCGAGTTTGCAGATCTTCCGTTAGTTGAATTTGAGGAAGGGGAGCGAAATTAAATAGTGGCTTACCTGCCTAGTGAGTCACTATCTCAAGCAGGTTTTAGCGAAGCGGTGACTGAATGAGGCGGACATGGACTAGTTTGTTCGCTCAAATCTTCATCCGCCTCATCAGTCAAAAACCTGCCGCCCTCGGCAGGAGTATGGAATCGTGAGTCAAGCAAGTCTACATCGACAATCCTTGTCCCCGCGATCGTTCTTGTGGCTCCACATAATTCGAGTTAACTGTGACTTGCTTCGACGCAGCCACTGACTCACCAGACTGCTCTGTTAGTTCAAAGGAGATCGCCCTGCTCAGATAATCTCGCAGATCCTCACCCCAACTCCCAGATTGAGGAAACTGGTATTCAACCTGTCTCGGTAAATTAGAAAACTGAGCATTACTCCCAACCACCACATCAACAGAGGTCAACTTATCCCCAGGCATCCAACCCCCCTCATGTCCTGATAAAAATAACGTAGTCTGTTCTGCCGGATTCAGCGTTGCATAAGCGATCGCCTCTAGCGGGTCATCGACTATCACCACCTTGTCAATATTCCCCTGGGATGGAGATTGAAAATAATGCCAACCACCCGTTAGATTCGAGCCATCGATCGTCGTAAGTTGGGTGATGAGTTTCGATTCACCATCAAGATACTCTAAACTTAAATCGATTGCCGATGTCCCCGTCACCCGCTCCTCAAAATCCCGATGCAGACAAATTAACTTCCCGCGTGAGTCAGCATAAATTAACCCCCGATCGTGCAACCGATCGACCAACTTAGCAGGTAACTGTTTCTTCGTCGTAAGCTTCGACCTCACCTCATCCCAATTAGCGCGGATTGGATCTGGAGGGATAAATCTAGTGAGTTGATAGCCACCCGCAATCTGGAGAACTCGGTCATTGACTAGTTGAATTGTGGCGGCGGCTCCAAACTTCTCAGTCAGCCACCGCGTCGCCCCAACTAGATCGGTCTGACGAGTATCGATCACCAGATCGAGAGCTTTCATCTGTTCATCGATTTGCCCTGGTGGTAATCTCAACTCACAAGCAATCCGACCGATCGATATTAAAGGTTCAGGCACAGCTAAAGCCTGATTAATTTGCGCTTGTACCATCACTGATTCTTGAGTTAGCTTTAATTTCTGAGCGAGTTCATCCCGCTGCTGTGCTACTAGTTTCAATCGTCGCTGCAATTCCTGATGTTCGATTTGCATCTGAGAATAAGCCACTGCTCTAGCCTGAACTGCTTGGAGATCGTTCGGGTCTAATTCCTGGCTTGCCGAGTTCACCACTGAGTAATAATCCTTGACCGTGGTATGTTCGGCTTGACTATCTTTGACCCCGCGCTCTAACCCTAGATGTTTAGTAGCTGCTGCATAGGAATCTTGGAAAGCAAACATCTTCGCTCTCCCACCAAAGATCTTCTTACAGTTGAGTTGACCATTCTCATCGGTAGGAACTAAATAAGCATGGATGTGGGGAGTGGCTTCATCAAGATGAAGTTCGGCTCTGACAATCTTTTCTCCATACTCTTGTTTTAACCATCGAACAGTTGCCTCTGTCCAGTCAGCTAATTTAGCCGCTTGATAATCTCCATACCTGCTCGGATCATCTGGTCGAAAATATTCGGGGCTGGCAGTTAACAAAATTTCCACCGCGTAGACAGCATCAGTCCTAATTTTGCGTTGCTGCTCGACTGAGTGGATTTTATTATGGACGACTTCCGCCAGCGGTAAATGTCGATCGTCATTGTGGATCAAGGCTTGGTTGTCTTCGAGTTTAGATCGATCGGCGTTAGGGGTATTTCGTCCCCTAGAGACGTGCATCCCACTCCCCGCAATGTTGGCTTGTTTTAGTTTAGCGATTCGAGCAATGGCGTAGGGCATGGGGAGAAGATCTAAACCGGAGATAGGGAGAGCTTCCGCAGGACGAAGGGAATCTTTATTTGAGCGAAGCGTCCCGAAGGGCAAATAAAGGTGTACTGAGTACACTCTCACCCCCCAACTCAGCATACCCACTCCAAGCATATTACTAGCAGGTGATAGATCGCTCGACCAATATGGGCATACTAGAGCAAGCTCTTACCCAATCAGACTATGCCCAAAAACATTAGAGTGCAGAAATCATCAATCGATGATGCCATTAGTACGTTCGGGAATCTGCCATCCAAGGCTCCCTCAGATTACTCGCTTCGAGAAGCAATCGGACAGATCTTACCTGCAATTAAAGATCTGATGAATAAGGGATATAACCTCGATGAAATTAGTAAGTTACTCGCTCAAAAAAATATAGCCATTAGCAGTACGACACTCAAGCAATATATTCGAGATTTTGATAATTCTCAGCCTGAACCATCAAAGCAATCAAAGCAATCAAAGCAGTCAAAGCAATCAAAACAGTCAAAAGTTATCCCATTACCTGTCGCTGCTATTGAGGAAAGTCAAGAAACACCGCCGCCTAAAGCTGCTAAAAAATCCGCAGCTAAAGATAAAGAGGTAACTGTCGATCGAACAGTAGAGACAGACGCACCATATAAATCACCTCCTAAAGCTGGCTCGGAACAGTTCAAATAATCATCGATTAAAAATATGAAAATACATCTAATTGATGGTGAAAAGGGTGGGGTGGGTAAATCATGGATTGCCTTTGTGATTGCTGAATATTTAGCATCGAAACTAATATCATTTTATTTATATGCAGCGGATCGAAGTAATCCCACGGCGGCAAGTCGGTACAAAGATAAAAAGCGATATGCTGAGTTTTACGATGAATCTGTTCACTATACTCAGTTCAGCGAGAACATCAAAAAAATTGATGAACCAGACATCTTACTAGAGATGGCATTGCAGCGGACGATCGTTTTAGATCTGCCCGCTCAAGTTCACTATCCACTGACATCATGGCTGGAAGAAAAAGATATCTTCGCACTCAGTAAAACCAATCAAATCGATTGGGTAAGATGGTTTGTTTGCAATGGTGAAGATGATTCGATTCAAATCCTAATTACATCGGCAGAGTTCTACAAAAATCAACCGACTGTACTGGTGAAAAATTGGGGACTGTGCGATGATTGGGACTATTTTGACGAACATCAAGAGTTACAGGCTACCATCAAAAAGTATCAGATGATCGTTGTTGATTTTCCGAAGTTGGCAGATAGTAAGCGCATTAAAATTAATGCCAACAAGTGGACGTTCGATGAGGCGATGGAGTTAGGTAAGTTTGGATTAGTGGGTGAGAGCGATATTTATAAATATACTAAGAAAGCTTATCTGGTACTGGAATCTACTCAACTTTTAGAGGCATAACCAATGGCAATTGAGTTTAATGGCTCTAAGAAAAATCGGGAGATGGAAGCTCTCGATCTGTTATTGAAGGGTAAATCGGATGAGTATAAGGGGCGAGTATTACAGTATGTTCGCGATGCTAAAGTAGATGCTGAAGATTCAACTTTTATCCTAATGGTGGCGTTGGGAAATCTGGATGTGGCACTGGTAGATTTACCCAAGGCGATTGAAGCTAGTGGGAAAAAATCTAGTGCCGAAATTAGTAAGCTGATTACTGAGCTGCGGACGATGTTTCAATTAGCAGCGAAGCAAGCACAGGAACGGATCGACGCTATCAATGATGCAGAAGATAGAATCCAGCAGCAACTCGATACAGTCTCGGTCAAGATGACAGAGACGTTGGCTACTTTAAAAAAATATCGAGATGAAAGCTCTAAGGTGCTGGAGTTTTCACGAGATAACTATCAAAAGTTAGTAGAGGAAAATTATACTCGACACCAACAGTTACTTTCTAAGACTGAGAAATTGGGGCAGCAGCTAGAAGCAGAACGTCAACTGAGGATGAGTAAGCCGTGGCGAAATGCGGTTAATTTACCGCCGTTGATGTTAGTGGCTGTAATTGTCTTACCTTTGATGATTGGGTTGTTAATTGGTAGTAACTTTACTAATAAAGAATCGGCAAATATCGACAGGTTGCGATATCAGATCTACGATACGTTTAAGAAGCCCCAGGAGGATGCGGCGAAAGAGCTGTTGATTAAGGAGAATAATAAGAGAAGCCGTAAGAATAGAGGCTAAAACCTGACACCCGCCACTACTCGATTATTTGAGTTAGTCTCAATTGTACTTTTGGCGCGGTGTGGGTTTTTGCCGTCTTTTGCCACAAATAAGTATTACTTTTTGTCCTGATAGGATGAAGCTCTAGCAGAATAATGAAGATGTAGATTGTAAGTAGGATCTAATGCTCAGATATTCTGTACTTTTATTGTTCTTGATATTGACAATACCTAGCGTAGTCAGTGTTGCCTCTGCAACCCCAATCTCTGAAGCAGAAACAGTTGCCAACGAGCTGAATAATGCTGAATTTTACTATGACCGTGCTAATGCAAAGCTTGCTTCTGTAAATAAGGAAAGTGCAATTGAGGATTACAGCCGTGCCAGTAAAACAACAACCATATCATCTACTTTACCCATAGCAAATAGTAATAGAGAAGATATAGCTTTAAGCCAAAAAAGAAAATTTGATATAAATAGGGCATCTATAGGTGGTCTTCAGCTAGGAATCAGTGAAAAGGAAGTTATTAAGAAACTAGGTCTTCCGAAAAGCAGAAAGACAGGTTATTCTGCATGTGGAGATAATAACTACATTAGCTTAAAATATAATGGTCTAAATATCGAACTTACTGCGAACTCTGGAACGAGCAAATTTTATGTAAACTCTATTACTACTACCAGTTCACAATATTATACAAATATAGGAATTAAGGTAGGGGATTCGATGAATAAAGCCAGAAAAAATTATTTAAAAGGTACTTTTAACGACACACAAGAAGTAGATAAATTGTATTTTTCAGATCCTCAATATAATTGGAGCGGGATAGATTTTGATGGTAAAAAAGGGGTGGTAAGAAGTATTAGTATTGCAGTTGCAAGTTGCTAGATAGGGACTAGTTAAACCTCGAAGACTTCTAATATCATCCGCTTTCAGATTGAAAATAATAGCGAGGTAAAAATTTGATGAGAATAAGCTATGCTTTTCAATATTAGTTTGAATATTAAAATACTATATTTTACATAAAAATAACAATATGCCATTTTCACTTTTTAAAAAAGTAAATTTGCTCAAGATTGGATCGAGCTTTTTATCATTATTCTATCTATTCAATATATCTGGTCTTGCTGAAGCGGGAACTCTTAACAGCAGTAGTTACTTTATAGGAAAATATAAAAATCGGGCTGTTTATGGAGTTCTGAATGAGTGGGATGGTCGTGCCTGTACTGTTATTAATAACAAAACAACAGTTGGACGAGTAAGCAAAGATGATCGGATGGTGATATCTCCAAATCGAGAAGTAAAAATTGTAAAAACGCTGTTACTTAATTCTTACAGTGCTGGTCAGATTCCTATAGCTTGGACAAACAATCCCAAGTTCGGTGAATGTTATGATAAGATGCTGTATGCTCAATGTTTTATCCGAGCAGGTGTCAAATATTATAAATCGGGTGATGAAAACTTTCATGATATTATTAAAACTCGGACACGCATATTTAGTATAGGTACAGATACCAATTCCCATACCCGTAATGAAGTAGTAGATTCATGGGTAAATTTTTCATTTAAGCCTGATGATACAAACTTTATAGTTGATTATAAGCAATTAGACTGTAAAAACAAATAATTTGAATTATTTGCAAAATATGATATTTAATCGAAAAATTACTAGAGGTTTAACTACTTATTTTATAATTATTTTTGTCATTATAAATTTAGTAATTGCAACACAATCACTTGCAATCAACCGTGATTTATCTGGTTATAATAGTGATCACTCGTGTACCATGTCTGTTTCTGGAAAAAAAATCGGGTCAATGAATTTCAAGGGAAGGCTTCATGAATACCCTCGTTCGGGATTCTGTTGTGTGGCTCAACCTTTAGCTTTGAAATACAAAAATTCAAAAGTTAATCAATTTATGAACCAAGCCATAAAAGCTGCACTCTCTGAACCACCAAATTATGATAGGGCGATCGCTAATCTTAATCGCGTCTTAAAAATAACCAATCTGGCAGATGCTAAGAGAGCTTTATTTGCAGCTAATGCAGCACAAAACGGTGCAACTGTCTCTCAGTATGCGGATAAAACTCTATTCGGAGATAATGCAGAAAATAGTCCAAACGTTGGGGGGTGTTCCCTTTCATCGGGTCAGTGGCTATGGGTACGAATAACAGGAACTGGTGATACTTTTGGAAGATTTTAAGGAAGGCTGCGTAGTAGACAGCTCGGAGCGATAGGATAGCACGCGGTAAGTAGTGCGGTGGTTTAGGCATCTTCATCTAGAATTTGGCTCTAAATATTTGAGAATGTCCTTTTTAACAGTCTATCGAATGTCTTTGATGTCAATATTGATCGGCAGGCAGGGAATATTAAGAAGATATGCTATGGAGAATGATATTACAAAAGTATGCCGACCCCAGACTGGAATAAAGATGATGGTACTTTCCAAGAAATTCCTCAAGCTTATAAATCGCAAAACCCCGTATTAAAAAATAGAAGCAATCTATCTTTGCTTCAGGCTGAATCCAGCAAAAATATTGTTAAAAAGGACCCTCCTAAACTACGAGTAAATCAAGAAGGTCATTCTCCGCGACAGATAGTGGAAGAAATATGTCGAAGTACGGGAGCAACGCCAGTAGATGCTTCAAATTTAGCCCACGCTTTAGCACGATTGTCTGGGGATTTATATACAGAAACAGAAAGATTTATTTTTGAAATTTTACAAAATGCTGACGATCTTCCAGGAGAATCAAAAAAAGTACAAATTGAATTTGTACTCCTAGAAGAACACCTGCTTATTATTCATAATGGTAAACCTTTCACGGCAGAGAATGTCAAAGCTATTTCTAGTATTGGAGCCAGTACACAATCAAATAACTCGTCAACAACTGGATACAAAGGAATTGGGTTTAAATCAGTTTTTACTGATTCCGATTGCGTTTATGTTCACTCAGGTAATTATTCTTTTAAATATGATAGTACATTTTATGAAGATCCTACCCATATTCCTTGGCAAATAAAACCGATTTGGGTAGAAGAAATTAAATCCCACTCATCTTTCTTTAAATCTCCTGTCTCCATAGCATTGAGAGTAGGAAATAGTAAAGTAGGTGAATATAGAGGGAAAATTAGAGAGCTTTTCTCTGAACCAAGATTTATGCTATTTCTTCGCCATATTAACTTAATTAAGGTATCAGGATTAAGTAAAGGTTTGAAAATTAGTCTAAAGCTAGACAGAAATAATACTTTAAACACAATTTACTATAACGACAAGGTAAAAAATAGTTGGATTGTTCATGATGTAGAATTTGATGTCAATGAAGAAATACAAAATCAAATTAAGAACGATCTAAATGTACCTGATAAATTGAAGAATGCGACAAAAACAAAATTGAGCTTGGCAATTAAAATCGACGATGAAAAGCTAGTTCCTCTAAAAGCACAAGAATCAGTCTTATTTACTTATCTCCCTATAAAGGTCAAAGATTTTGAATTTCCTTTCTTAGTTAATGCTGATTTTTTAACTACAGCTAATCGTGAGACTCTACATATAAATAATGATTGGAATGTCTTTATATTTGAAAATCTAGCCTATGAATTATTTGCTTTTTTGCGAAAGCTATGTGTTGATGAAAAATCTTATCGAAATTTTATTACATATTTGATTCCAGATCGGTTAATTTCGCATGAAAAACTTGCAAAAAGCTTTAATAAGGGTTTTGATAAAGGGGTACAGGAAATAGCTTTTATCCCTCCAGAAGAAGGTGAAGACCTATTGAAAGTGAGTGAGGCAATTCTTGATGAGACTGGAATTACTACAATTATTAAGTCTGAAGCTATTGAATCAGCTTTAGAGAGCGATAAACACTTACACTTTATTGGTAATTCTCTGGAGAATACCGAAAGATTTGAAAAATTAGATATTGAAACTTTTAATGTTGACAAACTAGTTGAATTTTTAAAAAAATATTCTCATTCTTATTCGCAGACATATTTACAAATACTCAAACATTTACAAAAGAAGGGATATGGAAACAGATTATTAGTAGAACAAATACAGATTATTTACAATGAGGAGAAAAAGTTCGTTGCTTCTAGCACCGATTGCCCAATCTATTTTCAGCCTTCAGAGCATGATAAGGCTTTGTTAACCTTCGCTGACTTTTCATTTATTCATCCCGATCTAGATCGGTTTTGCCAAGAAGATTCCGACATCCGTAGCTGCCTAGAATCACTAGGGGTACAAGAATTTAATCCTATTGAAATTATTCAAGATCGAATTAGAAATAATCGACATGAACCAATTAAGAATGAATTTGAAGCTTATATCAATCATATTAAATTTATTTTCAAATACAGAGGTGAGCTTACTCATGATAATTATCAAGAATTAAGCAAGCTCAAAGTTTTGTATGAAATAAATGGAAAGTATCGTCCCTCTATAGCTTCTAATTGTTACTTGTCGGATTATTACAAACCAGATTATCCTTCAGCAATAGCTCAAGGATTAGGTCAAAACAGGTTTAACTTTATTGTGTCTAACTATGCCAGTGGGAGTGAAAATGAATCTGTAGAAGCCTGGAGACAATTTTTTCTAAATATTGGAGTAAAAGAAGTCACAGCAATCGAATTAGTTCGACAAGAAATGAACTCTTTACTGGAAATGAACTCTTTAACGGACAAGCCTAACGAGACAACACTAAAGAATGTTGTCGAAATAACTAGAAATATTTTCAATCATCGTCAGGAACTGACTCAGGACGATCTTGAGCGATTATCTAACTTACCAGTACTACTAAAAAATAATCAACTCGCCTCAGCAAAAAAGTGCTATTTTGCCAATGAGTATCAACCAAAGCAAGATTTGGAAGATTTATTTGCTGGCACCAATTTTACTAAGGGACTTTCAAGTAAAAAATCATTCCAGCTTTAATTCTGGGCGGTAGAGAATATCCACAAACCATTTACCAAGATCAAGTTGCTTCTCTTGTACTGTTAAACAAGTTAATCGTTGAATTTGACTCTCCACCTCAGC
>JANXVE010000078.1 GCA_025351825.1 Chamaesiphon sp. 341R_metabat_111
TGCTGTTGTTTCCACACTCGTTCGCAGATCCTTGACCATTTGGTAGGGATGAAATACATAGTTGCGGATTTGTTGACCCCAAGCAGCCTCTACTATATCACCGCGAATTTCGGCGATTTCTTTAGTCTTTTGTTCTTGGGCGATGATTAGTAATTTTGCTTTGAGAATGACTAGAGCTTTTTCTTTGTTTTGTAGTTGGCTGCGTTCTTGCGTACAGCGCACAGCAACCCCTGTAGGCTTATGGACGATCCGCACTGCTGTTTCTACCTTATTGACGTTTTGACCACCTTTACCGCCCGCACGGGTAGTGGTGATTTCGAGATCGGTGTCGGGGATGTCGAGCTGAACAGAATTATCAATCAGCGGCATCACTTCCACGCCTGCAAAACTGGTTTGTCGCTTGTCGTTGGCATTGAACGGCGAGATTCTAACTAAACGGTGAGTGCCTTTTTCACTGCGAAGATAGCCATAGGCATACTTACCTTCGATTTCCAATGTTGCAGATTTTAGTCCGGCTTCTTCTCCTTCGGAGATTTCGGCAAGCTGGACTTTGAAGTTGCGATCCTCCGCCCAACGGGTGTACATCCGCAGGAGCATCTCAGCCCAATCTTGGGCATCCGTACCCCCTGCCCCCGCATTGATTGTAAGAACTGCTCCCTTCGCATCATAGGTACCTGATAATAGCTGTTCGAGTTCCCATCGATCGAGTTCTAAATTGACACGGGCAAGGTTCTGTTGAGCTTCTTGAGCTAAAGTCTCGTCTGGCTCCATTTCCATCAGTTCTAGGGCAGTTTGGGCATCAGCTACGCTATTTTGCCACTGCTGAAACTGAGCTAGATGAGATTTATAGTCATTGAGTTCTTGCATCGCGGCTTGAGCCAGGGTCTGGTTTTCCCAAAACTCTGGCTGGGCGGCGACTCGTTCTAGATCTTGAATCTTGGCAGTCAATCCAGGAACGTCAAAGATACTGCTGGGTCTTGCCCAGGCGATCGATCGAGATGTTAATATTGCGCTTGATATCTACGGGATCGATCATTGTTTAGTGAATGGTGAATGGTGGATGGTGGATGATGCCCACCACTTAGATCGTCGCTAAATTCAATCAGCTCTAAATTTGTTGAGAACTGCCTTTGAGCGGTACTAAGAACCGATGTAAAACACTGGGTGTAGCACTTAGATTAATCTGTGCATTTTCTTTGTCACTGTAACCGTAAACAATCCCGCCTACCGTCAAACCAATTTCTGGGTATAAACCTTCATTCATATCACCACGATCGACAAAATCCACAATTCTCACTAATCCTCTCACCCCAGGTTCCCCAATGTCTAAGAAAATCCCAAAGTGCCTGTGTTGGATCACTTTGCCCATCACAAAAGTGCCGATTTTATATTTAGCTTTGATTTCAGTCCAATGTTGAGCTTCCATTCCAGAAATTAACGTAATCTCTAGAGATTACGAGCGTATTCTTGGAGGATATCCATCAATCTAGCCTGAGCTGTGACGGGGATGAGGTTGAGTAGGGGCGTTTTGAGTCTACCACCGCCGAGATCGATCGAGATGTTCGTGAGAATCTCCGTTAATTTATCTCCGGTTAAACCACTAATTAATAATGGAAATACTTGCTCGGCGACGGTGGTGTGCAGCTTGGCATCTTTGAGATACAGGTGCCATTTGGCGACATCAATGTAGACTTTATCACCAATTTCTGCTGCTAGTTCTTCGATTTGTTGATTGTTAGCCATTTGATTTTGGGGAGTAATCAGCGATTTTAAAGACGTACAGATAATGTACCAAAATTAGTGATGCCCAGATTGCCGTCATGCTTACTGCCCAACTCCAATTTGCTCTCAATAAGATATTGAAGAACCACATGCCAGAGTTGACAGATGAACAGACAGCAACATGAGCGGCAAAAGTCCAAATGTCGTCTAGTCTACGATATTCAGGGTCATTTCGATCGGGTTCGCGGGGCCATTTGGGAGGCATAGTCAATTAGTTGATAGTTGATAGTTGTTGGCGTTAGCCTCTCCGACAGGAGAATAGTTGATAGCTTAATAAAAAGAGGGGCTAGCCCTCTTTATTATTTTAACCATTAGGAATCAAATTTGACTTAGACTTCGGCAGTTACTTCATCTTCGATAGCTGCTGCTGCTGGTTCTGGTGGGATTTCGGCTTCTTCCATCGCTGAGGGGATTTCTTCTTCGATTAGATCGAGGGGTTCTTCGACGGCATTAGAAATCTCGATCGATTCTAATGGTTGTCCAGAAGCTTTGGCTAGCAACATCTCCCGATATTTAGCTGCCATTTCGTCAGCCATTTCATAGACGCGCTCACGATTTTTGATCATGTCGCCTGGTTCTGGCTCCAATTGCTTGGTAGACAGGGAGATCCGTCCGCGTTCTGCGTCGAGATCGATGATCATGACTTTGACTTCATCATTGACATTGAACACGCTGTGTGGTGTGTCGATGTGATCGTGAGAGATCTCGGAAATGTGGAGCAATCCGCTGACTCCGCCGATGTCGATAAACGCACCGTAAGGCTTGATCCCACGAACTGAACCGATGACGACTTCGCCGACTTCGAGGCGATTCATCTTCCGTTCGACTAGGGCGCGACGGTGGCTGAGGACTAGACGGTTGCGATCTTCGTCTACTTCGAGGAACTTGAGGGGAAGTTCTTCGTTAACTAATTCTTCTTTCGCTTTACGAGTGCTGATGTGGGAACCAGGGATAAATCCACGTAGTCCTTCGATGCGAACCAGCGCACCACCACGGTTGGTAGCAAATACTTGGGAGCGGACGGTAGCATCTTCTGCTTGCAGTTGGCGAACACGTTCCCACGCCCGCATGTACTCGATCCGGCGGATGGAGAGGGTGAGTTGCCCATCTTCATTCTCATCGGTAAGGATAAAAAATTCGCGAGTCTCATTCGACTGGAGTACTTCTTCAGGTTGATCGACACGATTGATCGACATTTCCTGAATCGGAATGTAGGCAGCAGTTTTCGCGCCAATGTCAATCAGAGCACCCCGTGGCTCCAAGCTAAATACGGTACCTGCAACGACATCGCCAGGGCTAAAGTGGTAATCGTACTTATCGAGTAATGCTGCGAAATCGTCGAGAGTGAAACCGATATCTACTGTTTTCTGACTGGCCATGCAATATTATAGTTTATCCTAGTGGTGATCTCTTCCGTCTTAATCCGCCTCCTATCGATGTACACGCACGTTGACTAAATTAAATCAGCTAATAATGTGTCGCCTACATCTACATATCTCGATCGTGTAGTATCCGCTGTGCGGAATCATCTCATTAGAGCACGTCGAAGAGTTGATATTTAGAGTCCAAACATCGTATCATAGCACACGATCGACTGATGTTTCACTCTTTTGAAATTGGGAGTCCTAGAAATTAGGCAGCTTGGATTATTCAACCGAAGCAGGCTTTTCTAAGATCTCAAACGAACTGACATTGAAGACTTTACCAATCATTGCTAGTGTCATCACGTCGTCATTTAGTGTTCCCTGCGCCTTTACCCGCAGTCCAACTTGACGCAAGTCGCGGGGACAATCTAACAGCTCATAAGTAGTTCCATCCTCAGACACCAATGCCCAAGCACCTGTGCCAAAACCTCTACGTTCAATTCCACCAATCACCGTAATCATACTGTTTGAGAATCTCCTCTCGCTGCGAACCTAGCTAAACCAAAACACAATAATCCATTCACAACCAAGAAGATGCGGGCAACCTCCCCATCGCCCAACCACCAGACTTGAGGTGCCACGACTGCACTCACCAATAGACATGCCGATACACCCAAACTAGTACCGACTGCAAACCATTTTCCTGAAGTAAACGACCAGCAAACTATCATTAATAGTAACGGAATTATAACACTGGCAAACACTGGATTTAAAATGCTATTGCCAGCGATCGCATTGCCCAATTCAGGAATCGAACTACCTAAAATCCGAAATGGTGCTTGGGGAAGATCGAAGATATAAAATCCCTGTAAGAAGAACAAACCACTGCTACCTAGAACCATCCCACTCATCAAGGGCAATCCGAAGGGCACGTAAGTCCGAATCAAAAAGGCAAGCAGATAAGAACCTAATACCATTGCTAATTTTGGCACTAAAGCGATCGCACCACCATCGATCCAGAACCGGAGACTGAGATAACCATTATCCCGCAACCAGCGAAAGAAATCATTGACAGTAATTTTGCCCGTTTGAGCGAGTTTGACAGCCGCCGCTGCATCTAGTTGTCCCGCGCCATAGTAGTTTTGGGGATCTTGCTCAATTTTACGGACTGATTGCTGTAAGACTGCAAAGACTTCATCTGGGGTGGTGATACCTGTAGATTTGATCAGTGCGGCGACACCAGCAACATGGGGAGCTGCCATGCTCGTACCTTGTAAGCCGGAAATAATCGGCGTGTTGGTATCAGGATCGATTGTTTCTTGCCAGATTTTGCTGCCATTGCCGCCACCTGGAGCGGAGATATCTACACCTGCGCCGTAGTTGGAAAATTCGGCGCGATTGCCCTGCGCGTCGGTAGCTCCAACACCGATTACATGAGCATAACGGGCGGGATAGGATGCCGAATTACTATTTTCATTGCCAGCCGCTGCGATGATTACCGCACCTTTGTTGTAGGCATAATCGATCGCGTCTTTCAGTACTTGACTTTCACCCCCACCACCCAGGCTCATATTGATAATGTCGGCTTTATTATCAGCCGCAAATCTGATTGCCTCGGCGATATCACTAATTGTGCCACCACCACTACCTGACAAGACCTTGAGCGGCATGATTTTGGCTTCATAGGCAATTCCGGCAACACCGTAGTTGTTGTTGGTGGATTGGGCGACAGTGCCTGCTACATGAGTGCCATGTCCATTGTCATCGTCGGCAGTAGCTTTGTCGTTGACGAAATCATATCCTGCGACAAATTCTGTTTTGGCTAAGTCAGGCACCTTGCTCACGCCAGTGTCGATAATCGCAACGGTGACACCGCGTCCACGAGTCTCTTCCCACGCACGTTCGGCATGGATACTGTGTAAGTGCCACTGCTTGCTATATTGAGGGTCGTTAGGCGCGACGGAAGTGTGGTAAATGTAGTTTGGTTCGATCGCTTCTACATCTTGATTCAGGCTCGATCCTCTGAGCTTGTCGAGCAATGTTCGATCGCCCTTAACAGTATACAGATGCTCGGACTGCGAAAATTCACTATTGAGCTGCGGTGCTAGCTGATACTTACTAGTGAGTACCTGCAATTGTCGATCGATTTCTGTGGCTGGAATATTCTCTTTGAAGTCAATCACTAGAGAATCAAATTCCCCCCTGGTTGCCAATCCCTGGAAGTTGAAGACGGCAAACCCGATGCCCAGACAAAACAATGCCGATATTAACAATTTCCGCATATCCAGCAATCGCTCTTACGCTCAATTAATACTCTTAGCATAGCTGAATATTTAGGCTTTAGGCTTTAGGTTTTAGGCTTTGGGTTTTGGACTAAATTTATTTGATTTTCGTTTTTTGGGACGTTTACGTCCTGCCAGTCGCTCGATTGACAACCTCTAAATCCAAAGCTCAGAAACTAATCTCTAAAGCCTAAAGCCTAATTCCTAACTAATTGCTTAATCTTCACCACTGTCTCTAGATAATCGCTATCTTTGCCCTGCTGACGGTATAGTTCGGCTGCTGCGATGTAGTTGTCGATCGCAGCTTGACGATTTCCCGATTTATAGTAGGCAAAACCTCGACGGGAGTATGCTTCCGCGTAGGTTGAATTGATGGCAATTGCCCGATTGTAATCTTGGATACCACTTTTGCAGTCATTTAGTTCGCATAGTGCAACTCCCCGCCCAACATAGGCAGGCAGACTATTGGGGTTAAGAGCGAGGGCAATATCGAAGTCTGATTTTGCACCCCGCCAGTTATTGACAGTATTGCGAACGCTGCCGCGATGTAGATAGGCTTCAGCATGTGCAGGCTTGGTAGCGATCGCACTAGTATAGTCGGCTTCCGCGCCCTGCCAATCTTTGATTAAAGTCCGCGCAATGCCCCTGCGAAAATAGATCTCTTCAAATTGAGGATTGAGCGCGATCGCTTTATCGTAATCAACTATCGCCCCACGATAGTCACCTTTTTGGGATTTATTACCAGCAGTAATGAATAAATCATCGGCTGTCAATCCGACTGCGGTTGAAGCTGGCACCGGACTGCCAAGATCGACATTGAGACTGCTGGCGACTTGCTTGAAGGTATCAATCGGAATTGCCAACCCACTTACGGGTTTAAAATTGGTGCGAGTCTCTTCCTGAACTGGGGCAATTTCAGTGATACCAACACTCTTACCATTGATTCCGATCAATGTCCCTGCTTGGGTAAATAATCCACCACCACTCATGCCTGGTAGAATATCTGCATTCCCAATCGCTAGTCCATAGCCCAGATCTTGCGACTGACGGCTGGTGGCAACAACTGTACCTGAATTAAGTTTTAAAGCTGTCCCCTGAAATCCGACTGCGAAGACTGGCTGTCCTTTGATGGCTGCGCCAGAGTCTCCGAGTTCGGCGACTGGATAATTTTGCTCACTCTGGAACGAAACAGTGGCAAGATCGAGTGCGTTGGGCGCGATCTTGACTTCAATCGGTTCGCTGGTATGTTGCTGTCGATCGGGTGTGGTAATTTGCAAGGGCGAACTTCGCAGATCGTTCACCACATGAGCAGCAGTTAAAATGGTGTAAGTGCTGCCAGTACGCTTAATTATCACCCCAGAACCCTGTCCCGATCGGGTTTGAATTAAGACGATTCGATCGCTAATGTTGATGTTGGGATTAGCGGAGATCGCCCTCATCGGCAAGATCTGACTAGACAAGATAGTGATGCCGATCCCTAAAAAAGTCTGAGTGACTAGTTTTGCCATGAAAAAAGGTTTGAATGTGATACGACCCGATTATGTAGGTATCCAATTGCTACCTCAATTTGCATAACAATAAGGCGAATCCAACACTTTATCATCCGCTAAACAGCCCATAGATTGTTTGCCATGACACAAATTAAGACTATAAGGATCTTCTCTAAGCCAAATCTAGTAGTTAGTTGATAGTTGATAGCTGATAGTTGATAGCTGATGGGCAATGAGTTTCCAACTAGTCCTCCCTATCTCCCCACACTCCCCACACTCCCACACTCCCCACACTTCCCCACCTCCCCATCCCCCCTCTCCCCACAAGCCCTCCCCGTGAGATAATAGAGATCTATCGATTGAGAAGACCCAAGTTATGACCGAATCCACTGAAAATCAGTCACCCATCGATACCGAGGCACTGCTGCTGACGCTGCGCCGGAAAGAAGGCAACTGGGTAAGCTGGGGCAAAGCTTGCCAGCAACTCCAGAAGGCAGGACTCAACCCCCAAGATATTTTTGAGGGAACTGGATTTGAGCCAATCCAGCAAAATCAAATTATTGTTGGTGCTCAAGTTTTCGATAGTATGATTAGTGTCGGTATTGCACCAGCGACAGAGGCACACTATCAACGGGTAGGTAGTGATAGTCTCTACGAGCTGCGGATTTTGAGTCAGGAAGACAGAGCTGCAACCGCTGATTACCTCTGCAACCGCAACATTGACTCATCTGGTGCCAAAGAAGTCGCCAAGGCGTTTAAAGAATTTTCTTATATGCGTCAGCCGCCAGATGGTTTTACCCACCACCCAGGTGATGCTATCGCCTATCAGTACTGGCGATATATCAAGCAGCAAGTAGACATAACTGAAAAAACTCGGTTGATCGCACGGGGGCTGATGTTCGCTCACAGCCAAGAAGCGCGTGCTCAAATTGAAAAGCTGCTCACCTCCCTAGCTACGCCATCGCAAAAATTGGCTCCAGCATTACCGATTTATCGGTTGGAATCAGATGAAGAGCTACCGCGCACGATTCCATTAGCAGGGATGTTTCCAGTTTCGAGCAGTATTTTGGCAGATGTCCCCAAAATTGCGGCAACTGGTTCGTTCCAGATTATCAAAAATAACTGGGCTGGTGGCTGGGTGACATTCCCTGGTTGGGGCGTGTTGTGTAAGGCGGAAGATCCAGTGGCGATCATTGGCGATCTCGAAAATTTGCCGTTCAAAATGTCCAACCAACCACCAGAAACGATCGTGGTGCTCGATCGCAGTGTGACAGAGTGGAATGAGTTTAGTTACTTTGCGATCGATCGGGATGGTAAAATCGCGATCGAGTGGTTTGATACTGTGCCCAACGTGCCAATTCTGGCGAAGTTAGTCCTAGTGATTCATCCTAAACGCCCGATCGATCCTGACAATCCTAAGGATCTGTGGGAACTTGAAGATTAGAATCGAACTACTATAAACCCTGTTTAATAAGCTTAAACCCAAGCGGGCGGGCATGAAGCACCGCCCCTACAGGTTAACTTTACAGCAATAAATCCAAATAATTAGAGACTGCTAGATCTGTCGAAAAATACATACCTCGATCGACTGATGTGGATTTATCGATCGGACGATCCAATGTTTTAATCATTGCATCTGCTAGCGCATCAGCATTCTCGATCGGCACTAGCATACCATACTTGCCATCAGCCAAAATCTCATCAGGGCCGGATGGACAATCTGTGGACACCACCGCACAACCACAAGCCATCGCTTCAATCAGCACTGTCGGCAATCCTTCCCAGCGAGACGACAACACAAACACAGCGGAGTTGTACATATAAGAGTAGGGATTTTGGACAAACCCTGGTAACGAAACATCAGCACCAATCCCCAGGGATTCGATCTCGGCTTCTAGTTCGCCCCGAAGTTCACCTTCGCCCAAGATCATCAGCCGAGCTGATTTTTGCTGCCTCAATTTGGCAAACGCCCGCACCAGATTAGAGAAATCCTTAGGTGGTGTCAATCTGCCGACAGCCAAAAACACGGGTGGAGTTCCAGGCTGAAACCAAGGGTGATCTAGTGGCACTTTTGCCTTGGCAATTAGATCTGGATCGATCACTGGATTGTAGACTGTCTTGACTGTACCAGCCTGAAAACCCAACTCCCGTTCGAGATCTGTCGATACGCCTTGAGACACGCCCACGATCGTATTTGCGCGAGGATACAGCCATTTCATTGCGGCTGGTAGCAACTTGCTGCGTCGCAGATCGGATGTGGCAACCGACAAGGTGCTGTGCTCTACCACCACCAACTTAGTTTTGCTGCGAGCTAGTTCTTTCGCCAAGATAGCTGCGACGTTTGTATGGTTCATGTGGGAAAGTAACCCCACGGGCTTAGTTTCCTTCAAGTACTTTGCTAGAGCCGGAATTGCCTTAGTTACCCTCCCCGTACCCAAATCGATCAGCCGGACTTGCTTGGGCACTTGATCTAGATAAGGCCCATCGATGTCAGCTACGATCAAGTCTAGCAGTACATCCCGCTCGACCATCCCTTTGAGCAGATTTAGGGCGACTCGTTCGGCACCACCGCCAGCCAATGTTGGCAGAAAGAAAGCAATTCGGCGTTCAGACATCTTCTACTTCCTGCTAATACTTACTTATAATTCCCAGATTCGATCGTTCACTATTCACTCACTCAATTTTATACTTACCTTTCCCAGCTTTGATTTTTGCTTGCTGTTCTGGGGTTAAGATCGAGTTTAATTCTTGCTTCTTGGCATCGCGAATAGCTTTCATCTTGGCTTTTTGAGTAGCTGTTAAATTTAATTTTTTCCATTCTTGATTCACGGCTCTGTTGCGGCTTTGCATCGCGATCGTCTTTTGCTGCTGTTCTTTAGTCAGAACAGTATCGATCTGCTGCCGATCTGCAATTAACAATTCCTTGATTTGCTGCTTTTGCTCGGGGCTGAAATTCATCTTCGCCATTTGCCGATTGCTAAAGCTTCGCAGAAACAAGATTGAAATGCCTTTATCCAATCCACCGATTTGTTCTAGTATAGCTGTTTGTTCTGGAGTCAGAATCGATCCTAATTGCTGAATGTGCGCTTGTCTAATCGTCCTCAATTCATTTTTTTGATCTGCTGTTAAATTTACCCCTTCGATCCCTTGAGGAACTGAGGTGCGCTGGGTTTGCATCTGTTGCAGTGCTTGATGCTGTTCGGGCGTAAGCACGGTATTAATACTTTCAAACTTAGATTCCTGAAGTTTATCAATTTTTTCTTTTTGATCGATCGTCAGGCCGAGCGCATTTACTTGACGAAGATTTCGGACTAGGAAGAATAGGAGGAATAGGAATGAAAATATGTAAACAAAACTAGTAGATAAGGCAATGCCAACCACGCCCAGCCACTGCATGAATAAGTAATTTAAACCAACGTTAATAATTAAATTACCTGCGGATCCCCATGCCATAATAGTGTTATTTCGCATCGCTGAATGCAGTCTAACCACTAAAATACAACCAATATAAAAAGGGATTTGCAGTGCAAAGCAAGCTTGAATTTGAGCGACTAGAAGACTGTTTTCAGCGGTAAATGAGCCGCGTTGAAAGAGCAGCCGGACGATCGGTTCCGAAAATAAAATGATGAACCCAGTCAGAGGAATGGATGCCGCAAAAATCAATCCCAGATAGTGCCTGAGCGAATGACGGAGACTCTTCCAATCATCCAACGCCACCATCTTGGAAAAGTAGGGAATGACCGCAGTACTCAAGGCGGTGGTGGCAATAACGATCGGGAGTGAAATAATTCTATTGCCATAGGCTAGGGCGGCGACACTCCCAGATGGCAACATTGCCGCCATCGACTGATCGACCAAACTCGTACTGCACATCAAAAATGCGCCAGCAATCATGGGTGCATATTGACTGGCGACCTCTTTGAGATCGGCATCGAATCCATACCATCTCGGCATCAGCGAGATGCCTTGTTTTCGCAGCGCGCCAGCAACAACGCACATTTCTAGTAATTGACCGAGCACCATGCCGATCGCTAGATTGAAAACGCCCCAAGATTGATTGATTAGTAATAATAACATCGTCACCGCTGAAGTCAAGATCGGTGACAGAGCAACCAGTGCAAATCGCTCTCCAGCATTCAAGACGGCTCCCCAAATCGTCCCCACACCTGTGAGCAACATCATCGGTGACACTACCCACAGCAGCCGATAAGTCAGCTCCAATTTCCGAGCCGAAAATCCACCCGTAATTAAGGGCAAATATAGTGGTGCAGTAGTCACAATTACGAGTGTGGTAATTGTCAAGAGTCCGATACTCCAGACGGTAGCACTAGCAAACAGCTTTTGAGCTAAGGCTTTGCCCGATTGGTCTCTCACCCTAATATAAGTTGGGATCAGTGCCGAGTTAAACGAACCTGCGATGACTGAAATCAATAGCGAAGGAATCATCAGTGCAATTAGGAAGGCATCCAGTTCATCTGCCGTTCCAAATTTCCAGGCAACTACTAGTTCTTTGACAACCGATAATACCTTAACAAATAACGTGCCTCCGGCTACAATAATCGCCGCGCTAAAGATCTTGCCATTAACCGAACCAGTGAGAACAGATTGCCAGCGGTTAGCTAGTTTTTGCCAGGGAGTAGTCTTCATTGGCGATTACTTTAATCCAGAGATGCTAGATGCTATTATATTATCGCTTGCAACCTGAGTCTAATTTGGTTAAGTTAGCTCCTAGCTACAGCACTTTTGGCACTTAGGTCGCGAATCTCCAGTGCTCGCAGATTTTTGACCAAGAAAAATAGTAAGAACAAGAATGAGAACAGATATACGCAGCTAGTTGATAAAGCAATTCCCACAACACCCCACCATTGCATTAGTAGATAGTTCAAGCTGATATTGACAACCATATTGGCGGCAGATCCCCACATGATGATCTTGCCCATCTGCATCGCCGCACTTAACCTGACAACTAAAATACAACTAATATAAAAAGGGATTTCTAATGCGAAACAAGCTTGAATTTGGGAGACTAAGTGAGTGTTTTCCGCAGTAAAAGAGCCACGTTCTAACAGCATTCGGACGATCTGCTCAGAAAACAAAATTATTAGGCCCACGCAGGGAACTGTGACAGCAAAAATCAACCCTAGATAGGTATTGAGCGATTGCCGGAGACCCTTCCAATCGTTCCGTGCAAACATTTGGGAGAAGTAGGGAATCACTGCTGTACTCAATCCGGTACTGGCGATCACGATCGGCAGCATGATGATCTTTTCGCTATAGCCTAGAGCAGCAATACTGCCTGATGGCAACATTGCCGCCATCGCTTGGTCGATGAGACCACTACCAGTCATGAAAAATGATGCCCCAATCATCGGCAAATATTGACTGGCTACTTGTCGCAAATTATCATCAAATCCATGCCATTTTGGGAATAATGATATCCCCTGATTCCGAAGTGCTCGACCAACAATGATTATTTCAAGTAATTGACCTAACACCATCCCAATTGATAAGTTAAATACTCCCAAAGACTTCGTGGTCAGGAGCAAGACGATCGCGATCGCTGGGGTCAAAGTTGGGACTAGAGCGATTAGGGCAAATCGCTCTCCGGCACTCAAAATTGCACACCAAGTTGCATTGATACCTGCAAACAAGATCATCGGCGAAATCGACCACAGCAGATGATAAGTCAGATCTAATTTTTGGGGTGAGAACCCACTGGTAAGGTATGGTAAATAAAATGGCGATCCCATGATTACTAAACCAGTTGTAATCAGTAGCAACCCGATACTCCAAATTGTGGCACCAGAAAAAAGCTGTTGGGCGGCTTGCTGTCCCTCTTGCTCTCTGACCTTAATGTAAGTTGGAATCAACGCTGAATTAAACGAGCCAGCGATGATAGTAATAATCGTGGATGGAATAATCAAGGCAATCAGGAACGCATCTAGTTCGTCCGCCGTTCCAAATTGAGCCGCAACTATGAGTTCTTTGACGACAGCAATTACTTTGACAAAGGCGGTTCCGCCAGCGACGATAATCGCTGCACTAAAAATCTTGTGATTAATCGATCCGGTAGAGCGAGATTCCCATAATTTAGTGACTTGGTGCCAGCGATTAGTCTTCATTAAGTTAGCTACCGATTATTTAGTCGCGGTCTGTGGGGATGAACTTTTGGTTGAGAGCTGGTGGTAGCAATCGTTGCGCTTCCTGCTTCGTCCGTCCTGGCGGGAGTGATAATTGCGATCCCCGTCGATCGCCAGCAGGCGGTAACAATCTTTGCGATCTTGAGGTTGAATCGCTCTGGTTAGCATGTTTGAGATACCATTTTTCATTAGTATTCATTGCGGCCAAGAACGCAAAGCTCGCTAGTGTATAGCGTTCTGCCAGTACTTCGTGGCTAAACAGCCCCCACAAACTGATGAAAACGGCGAAAGAGATCAAGACTGTGACGTTTTCTCCTTTATTGCGATAGACAACCGCAAAGATCGCCCCAGGTAGAAAGAGAATGCCCAAAATGCCATTGTCTGCCATGTAATAGAGATACATGTTGTGGGTGGAGATGTCAGCAACCATCCACTTCCGAGTTGATGCCAATCCATTGCCCCAGAACGGGTGGTTGCTAAATAGCACCATTGCACCTGCGGCAACGGCTTGTCGAGAAACGGCGGAGTCTTCTTTTGCCGTTTCAGTTGGATTTTGAAACTCTTCGAGTCTGTTGACAATATCCCAATTGGCTCCAGTGGGATCGCCTTTGAAATAATCTGAAAGCAGTTTCAGTGGGTTAATCGAGGCTAAAAAGATAATCAACAGGATGGCTGGGACGATGATTTTGCGCCGCTTGTCGGACAGCATCCTACCAAAGACCATGATCAGTGTGGAGATCGACCATCCCAAAATTGCGCCGCGTGAAAATGTTGTGATAATCCCGATCCCAGCTACCAAGATCAAAACCCAGCGATACTGTTTCCTAATAACGGGAAGACCCAACAGCATCCCCAGGAAAATAGCACATCCAGACTGGTTGGGATCGATGTAAAATCCGGCAGGGCGACCAACGTTCAAGTCCGAAAACAGTCTGGGGCTTAATAGCTCGATCAGATTATTGATTGTGCTGAGGATCACCACAGCTATCATCGTATACCTAATATGCCGAACAGATTGCTGCTGATAAAGAACGTACATCAACACAATAAATAGAACTGATAAAGCTTTCGCTCGAAAATCAGTAAATGATAATTCATCACCACTAACTGTCATTAGTGACAGCATCGAGATGAGCAGGTAAAAGATCATCCAGGCTAATAATGGCTTGGGAATATTAGCTGCTTTTTTGAGAAATGGCAGTGACAGCACCGTCAGTGCCCCGATCCAAGCTAGTGGCGGTACTGGAATGATTGGTGCTGTGTATAAGTAGTCAGGCAGATGGGAAAAGAATAGAAAAGTAGCAGCGATCGACAACAGATACTGATACCGATCGAGCAGTACTTGAAATCTAGTTTTAGGCTTAACGAATTGATTTAATATACTAATTGCCATAGGACTTATAAATAAATAACTCGATTATTTCTACTCGAACAGCGTTGTTCGACGATCGGCTAAATTTGCGCTTTAGGGAAGGGTTTAGATCGTGTTAAAAGTAATTTTAAGTGTTTTTGCGATCGGTGGTTTGCACCACACCTCATCCTAGTCGATCTGTTATGTCTCAACATCCGCTAAACGACCCAAGATCGACGCTAGAGGTCAATTGACGTTTGAAGACGCTGACGATTGCCACAACTCAAGTTTGGGCCAAATCGTCAAGGTTTGTGCGAGTAAACAGTTATACTAAGTGTGCCCCGTTTGCTCGAAGAACTAACTTGCCGATCGCCGTCAGCATTTTTACAACAATTGGCCGATCGAACCAAGCAACAAAGATCGCCAGATCGAACGTCAAGATCTCCACAAGCTCCAAATAATTGGGTGCGATCTCGTCCACCGATCGACTCAAACTAAGTAAGTATTACCAAACATGAACCGCTATCCTTCCTGGCTTTGGACGATCGGCAGTAGCACGCTCATGCTCGCGATCGGCTGTGTGAGCAGCAATCATTTAGCAGCATCGATTCTCCACAGGAGAGGCTACGCCAACGATCTACCCAAAATTGCCAGTACCGCCACAAGTACCAAATCGTTGGCGTTGGCGAAGCCTCTCGTTCGCGGAGCGTCTCGGACAGAAGAGAAGCCTTTCTACAAGAAAATTGTCAACTATCAGCCAACTACAGCAGAATTCCCCAATCCAGAGCGGGGATTTTATGGCAACATCGACCTCATGGGTGGTCGGGACTTTAGCGAGAACCGCACCAAGGGTCAGACGATTGTGAGCGCGGTCATTCGACTGGATGAGTATCGAAATCGGCCATTGCCACCAGCATTTCTGAGTCAGTTAGATCGACAACTGCAACTAGTTAGAACAGCAGGGATCAAAGTTATTCCCCGCTTTACTTACAACTTTCCCAACAGTGCAGCGGAAATGAGCCAAGCCCCAGATCCCAACCTCAATTTGACGATCGAGCATATCGATCGGCTCAAGCCGATTCTTCGCAAGAATGCCGATACGATCGCCGTTCTGCAAGCAGGTTTCATCGGTGCTTGGGGTGAATGGCACAGCTCGCGGAGCGGACTCGATCGACCCCAGCCCAAAGCCAAAATTTTGGCAGCACTCCTTACCGCAATGCCCCCCAATCGGATGGTGCAGCTCCGTTATCCCAACGATATTAAAAACAATTATCCCCAAGCTCTGACGATTTCCTCGGCTTTTCGCGGCAGTAGTCAAGCGCGAGTTGGATTTCACAATGATTGCTTTTTGGCAAATCAATCTGATGCGGGGACTTATCTACCGGATCTGGCAGGACTCAAGAGCTATATCAGCAAAACAGCTCCATTTGTGGCAGTCGGTGGGGAAACCTGTCAGGCGACCCCCACCGAACACCGGAGCGACTGTCCGACGGCAGTAGCCGAACTAGCCAGATTCCAGTGGAGCTATCTCAATGCCAACTTTTACAAGCCCGATCTCGATCGGTGGCGGCAAGAAGGTTGCTACGATGACATCTCCAAAAAGTTGGGCTATCGGTTCCAACTGATTCGATCGAATTTCTCGCCCCAAGTCCAACGCGATCGGCAGTTAAGCGGTAGTTTCACGATCCAAAATGTGGGTTATGCCAGCCCATTTAATCCGCGCAATCTAGAACTAATCTTGCGCCACCAACAGACGGGTAAAGTCTATCGGATCCCCATCCTCAAACCCTTGAGCAAAACTCACGATCCGCGATTTTGGCTGCCGCAGGTGGGCGAAGTTTCTGTAGATATTCAAGCAAAAGTGCCCCAGTCTGCACCGCCAGGATCTTATGAGTTGCTCCTCAATCTCCCCGATCCGATGCCCAAACTTGCCAGCCGTCCAGAATACTCAATTCGCCTAGCAAACCAAGAAACTTGGGAAGCTAAAACTGGCTTTAATTCACTTCAGAGAACAATTCAGTTGGCAAAATAGATTACTGTCAAATCACCAGCGACAAGTGACTTCAGAATTGTCGATACAAAATGTGCTGCGAACAACTTCATTGACAACCGTTAATTGCCCTTTGTATTATTGATGTAAGAGTCGGCGAACGGTTCAAAAGTTTACTCACGCTCAAATTTAGCATGTTTAGTCACTGATTAACTAGTCCCGATCTCCCTGGCCATCACTTCCATCCTAGTTAACGTCGATATTTTTATGCCGCTCAATTTACTCATTGGGGCTGATGCCGAATCATTGCTGGGGGATCGGGCATTTCAGCAGCAGTGGCGATCCCTTTCTGGTTACTGTGCCTGGGGGACGATCTTTCAAGGTGCTGATTTTGTGACGACTTGGTATCGAGTTTATCGATCGCAATTCCAGCCTGTATTGATTACGGAAACCTTGGCTGATGGTAGTCTCAGTGGACTGTTAACTCTAGCTACCACGCCAGATGCCCAGCAGTTGATGTTTGCGGGTGCAGGGCAAGCAGAATATCACACTTGGCTGGCAACAAGCGATCGGGGCGATACTTTCATTGCCGCAGCGATGGACTTACTGAGAACTAGGTTTGCAGGACTGACCCTGACTTTTGAGTATCTGCCACCATTGGCTCCAAAACAATGGCTGGAGCCAGGTAGGCATTGGGCAAGTCGGAGTAGACTGGTGATGTGGACGCGCCCGTTGATGAAACTCGGTGATGGCGAAAATCTGCGAAAATCTCTGAAAAAGAGTGCCAATAAAAGTCGGTTGAATCGGCTGAAAAAGCTGGGTGATGTCCAGTTCGAGCAACTGCATGGGGTTGCAGAACTGACAGCAGTTTTCGATCGGATCGTCGCCTATTATGACTTTCGCCAGGGTGCCGTAAATAATTCGATCTATTTTCAGGCAGATCCACTCAAGCAGCCATTTTATCTCGCCTTGATGGATGTACCAGATTTATTACATGCCACAGTGCTGAAAGTCGGCGATCGAGTGGTAGCAGCACACCTGGGCTTGATTGATGGCAAACAGTGTGGACTGGGGATACCAGCACATTCACCTTTCTATGCCGCTCACTCCCCAGGTAAATTGCAATTATTGATGCTGGGCGTAGAATTGGCACAGCAGGGCTTTGATACCCTAGATCTCACGCCAGGGGGCGATCCGTATAAGGATCGATTTGCGACAGATTACGACGAAGTACACATCCTAACGATCTTTTTAAGCGATCGAACATTGCCCAAGCAGATCGCCGAATTGAAGGTAAGGTCTAAATCGATCGCCAAAAAGGTGCTAAAAGCGGCGGGGATCGAACCGAGCATGGCTCAAGCATCGATTAAACAGCTTCGTAACCTACCGCAACGTCTCTGGCAACAGCAGCGGGGCAGCGTCGATCGCCAAATCTACTGTTACCAAGCCGAGGCAGTTAGGACAGACGATCCTGACTCGTTTAACCGAGATTGTCTTGAAGATTTACTGCTATTTCAGCCAGTCCCCAGCCACAGCCGTCAAGAGTTTTTGTCGCAGTGTCTATCCCGACTGGAAGCTGGGCAGCATGTCTATACATCGGTAGAGCAGGGTCGCTTACGCTCGGCTTGCTGGTTAGTTGAGCGGCAGGAAACAGCAATTCTAAATTTGGGCAATTCAGGATGAGTTGGCAGTTGTGAGGGGTTCAAACTCATCAAGCATAAAAGAAAATAGATGCTGCCAGCTATCAAAGACAAAATAGGTAGTCAAAGTTCGCAGATCGTGGAAAAAGC
>JANXVE010000079.1 GCA_025351825.1 Chamaesiphon sp. 341R_metabat_111
GATTCAAGATAAAATGGCCGATACAACGATTAACTCCACCAAGCGGGTGCGGATCGTTCGTGATTTGAGCGAAGCCCAGATTACCGCCTTGCAAGAGTATGGTGCTGACAAAGAAGGGATCGATGTCGATATCGAATCAGTTCGGCACTATCCAGGCGGACAACTCGCCGCCCATGTCCTTGGCTACACGGGAGAGATGAACGAGAAAGAACTGACTAAACGCCGACCTCAAGGGTACAGGCTCGGTGATGTCACTGGCAAAATGGGACTAGAATACACCCTCGAATCTCGATTGCGGGGCGAGTGGGGTGGTACCCAAGTCGAAGTAGATGGGGCGGGTAGGTTGCAGCAATTTTTGGGTCAGAAAGTCTCCAAGTCGGGGCAAGATGTCACTGTCACCCTCGATCTCGAACTCCAAAAGGTCGCAGAAGCTGCACTGGGCAATAATAAAGCTGCAATTGTGGCGATGGATCCCCAAACTGGTGAAATTCTAGCAATGGCGAGTCGTCCCGCCTTCGACCCCAACGATCTTTCTGGACGGATTTCCCCTGAAGTCTGGAAAAAACTTCAAGGCCAAGATCATCCCTTCGTCAATCGTGCCCTCCAGCCCTTTCCCCCTGCTAGCCCGTTCAAAATCGTCACCACCACCGCCGCCCTCGAATCTGGCAAATTTAAACCCGATACCATCCTCCAAACCTATGCATCCCTGCGAATTGGCGGCTTCACCTTCGCCGACTGGAATCATGCTGGATTTGGGCCACTCGGCTTTCCAGGTGCCCTGAAATGGAGTAGCGATACTTTTTTCTATCAAGTTGGTCAGCGAGTTGGAGGGCCAACCTTGATCGATTGGACGCGCAAATATGGCTATGGACGCAAAACTGGGATCGAGCTACCCGAGGAAGCTAAAGGTCTGGTCGCGGACGATAACTGGAAACAGCTAAACTATAAGCTGCCCTGGTCGATCGGCGATACGATCAATATGTCGATCGGGCAAGGCTTCCTCCAAGCCACACCGCTCCAAGCCATTGGCATGTTTGCCGTAGTTGCCAATGGGGGCTATCACGTCCAACCGCATCTCATCAAAGATGCCACCAAACGCGAGTGGCGCGAATCGATGAATCTCAAACCCACTACAGTTGCCATCCTCCGTAAAGGACTCCGCGAAGTCGTCGATGGCGGTACGGGCGCGGTGATGAACACACCCACCATTCCCAAAGCCGCCGGAAAAAGTGGCACTGCCGAAGCCCCTCCAGGCCCCTCCCACGTCTGGTTCGGCTCCTATGCACCGCTAGACAAGCCTGAAATTGTCGTGTTAGCTTTTGGCGAACACACGGGTGGCGGTGGTGGTAAAACCGCCGCACCAATGGTATTGAAGGTAATGGAAGCTTATTTTAATGGTGGTAAGCCCTTGCCCGTGAAGAAAGATACCGAGCAACCAGCCAGAAAGAAGCGTTAGATTTCTACATTCTAACTGCTAATCTTCTTAGCTAAATCGATCGCCCAATTGGGACAACCGCGCTGAATTTTAGTTGTTTTGCGGTCGGTTTCTTGACCTTGAGCATTTTTCAATACTTCGATGCGGACGATCGGATCGCCCTCACAGAGATAGGTATTGAGAACATCTATCGCTTTGAGTTTAAGTGATGCTTGACGTTGAGTTATGGATTGTGGTTGAGCGGTTACTACTGGTGCAACAGGTAATATCGAAGTCCGATCTGAATTAGATTTTACTGGTGGTTGTGTAGAAATTTTAGTTGGCTTTGGTGCGGGTGGGGGAACACTATTGAGGACATTATTACTGCTTAATAATCGATCGATCTGATAAATTCCTTCAATGCGATCGACATCCTCAGTATCTTCGGTATTGAAGGTGCTGAGATAGGTTTCTAGATCGATATATTCTTCTTGTTCTGGTGTCCAGTCAATCGAATCTTTTTGGGTAGAGCTACTGCCACTTAAATCTGTTGTAGTTGACAACGATCGATCTCGGTTGTTGCTATTGTCTCTTTCATGGATTGTATCTTCTGCCGATTCTCTAGCTAGTGTTTGCTCGACTGGAGCGATCCAGACGATGTATTCCGCTGCTTCGATCGAGAGTTCACCTCTAGCTGTTAGCAGCACAAAACTACCTTGTTTGGGTTGCAAATCTTTGACTGGATACCAATTACCTTTGTTGAAAATCAGCAGATCGATCGGCGCGCTAGCAACATTAAGTTGGTACCGTTTATTGTGCCACCAAATTCGCCATAGTTGCATCACTTCGGTATAGTTGAGGCTATATCCATCCGGTACTTGATAGTGATGGTACTCAGCAAATTCTGGGTGAGATGATTTTTGTCTGGCAATAAATCCTGCTGCTACCAATGCCCGATCGATCGTGAGTTTATCGGCAAATTTATGACTAATCAGAACTTTGCGCTGCCATCTATTTACCTGCTTACTAATACCGATCAATTGGCCATTGTTATTGCTCAATCGGATTGATGTTTCTGTATATTCCAGCTTCAAGTTGCCACTAACGATCGCCTGTTTTTGACCTTGGACAAAATACTCGATTATTTCTGATTCTTTAGTCATCGAATTGAGAGATCCATTACTCAGCGGATCGGTGATGCCAGAAGTCAAGCTATTTCCAACGTTAACTGATGTGTAATTTGTGTCTGTCATAGAATCGTACCAGCCCAGATTTAGCTATTGTAGAGTTTTTTTAGTACAAGCTTGACTACGGCTCGGTAGCAGCTACGATTTTGATGTAACAATTCATACTTGTCCGTTTATCTTAGCCAGCCGACTTGGCAATCTGGCAGTGGGTTCGGAGATTTTGCGCCGTTTGACTGAGCGGAAAAGTGCAGATTTAGGCTTTGGGCTTTAGGCTTTGGATACTCGATCGCCTTATTCCCCACTCGCTTCCTCAACAGCAATTCTAAATTTGGGCAATTCAGGATGAGTTGGCAGTTGTGAGGGGTTCAAACTCATCAAGCATAAAAGAAAATAGATGCTGCCAGCTATCAAAGACAAAATAGGTAGTCAAAGTTCGCAGATCGTGGAAAAAGC
>JANXVE010000126.1 GCA_025351825.1 Chamaesiphon sp. 341R_metabat_111
TAGAAAATAGGTTTTCTGGATTCGACCACGATCGAATTAACTTTAGATTCTGAGTCACTAGATAACCTAAAATCATTACATGGATTAGGTTTGAGATGATAGATCGATCCTTATCCCTGTTTTTGGTTCCATTGCTACTCAACCCCCGCTTATAGCAGGATGGGTGTTTGAAGGCAAAAGATCAGAATCGGACGATGGCACACCGCAAGGCTCTGTCATTTCCCCTCTTTTAGCCAACGTAGCACTTCACGGTATGGAAAACAGGATGACGCAATTAGCGGACTCCTTGAAGGGGCATAAATGTAAAAACCGCGCCAGCCTGACATTTGTCAGGTATGCCGATGATTTTGTTTGTCTCCATCCAGACAAAGAAGTAATCGATAGAGCTAAAGTCATTCTCCAGGAATGGCTCACAGATGTCGGGTTAGAAATCAGTGAGAATAAGACCCGTGTGACTCACACTTCTGACGGATTTGAATTCCTCGGATTCAACATCCGCCAATACTTGAAGGGACAACACAAGAGCAGTAAATCCGGAAATGGAAAACGGCTAGGGTTCAAAACACTTATCAAGCCATCTAAAGTGAAGCTCAAGAAGCACTATGAGACAATAGCTGAAGTCATATCCAGCCATAACTCAGCTCCTCAAAGAGCATTAGTGTTAAGACTCAATCCAATCATACGCGGTTGGGCTAATTACTACTCCACCGGAGTCAGTAAGGAAACCTTCTCCAAATTAGACCATCTAATCTGGCAGCGTATTGAGCGATGGTGTCAGCGTCGTCATCCAAGCAAATCGGCTCAATGGGTTAAAGACGAATACTTTAAGACTGTCGGTGACAGAAATTGGGTCTTTAGTGATGGAACTTTCACCCTCACCACTTATGCCGAAGTTCCCATTATCAGACATATCAAGGTCAGAGGGAATAAATCTCCTTATGATGGGGACTTGCCTTACTGGACGACAAGGTTGGGGAAACATCCTCAGCTATCTAGAACTTTAGCCAAGCTGCTTAAAGCTCAGAATGGCAAATGTAAGCACTGCGGATTAACGTTTAGAGAAGGCGACTTATGGAAGGTTGACCACATTATTCCTCGTTCAATGGGCGGGGAAAGTGGCTACTCAAATCTCCAACTTCTCCACCGTCATTGCAATGACAATAAAACAGCTTCCGATGGGAGCCTGGGACATACCTATGAAAAGGGTCAAGTTATTGAGGAGCCGGATGAGGCGAAAGTTTCAAGTCAGGTTTTGTAGACGAGCGGCTGTCGTGAGATGGTCGCCTAGTCTAACACATCCTCTAAAAGATCGAGCTAGGATGAATTTGCGAAAACGATCGATCGGAATATTTATTGTCGATCGAGCCAGCTTAGATCGAAGATCGAGATATAAATCCGATTTTGAACTTTTAGAGATCCCTGGTGCTTGATGACAATTCCCGACAAGAGCAATTCCCGTTCTTCAGGACTATCGACGACAACAACTTCTTCTCGTTCCAAGACTTGTCGATAGAGTGCGAGTAGGCGAACAGATCGATCGCTTCTCAGGAGTCGATTTTGGATCGTTCTCAAATGTTCTGGTTCGTCTTGAGCTTCCCAATTGTTGATGATATTCGTCTGTATCAAGCGATCGAGCCACTGAGCTTCAGCATTGGGAGAGATATAATCTGGAGTATTATTATCAATCAGCCGACAGAGCTTTTGGGTGAGAAAAGGCTGTCCCTTCGTCCAAGCAAAAACGGCTTTGAGGAGAGTTTGGGGGTTGCTGACTTTTTGAGCCAGTCCCTGCAATAATGGCTGGGCTTCATGTTCTTTGAAGCCCTCCAGTTGAATGGACTGACCAATATTAAAGGGAGTAATCTGACTATTGGTAATTAATTCTGTAGGGTTGGCAACACCAAGCAGCACGAAAGTTAACCGCTGATATGCCAGATTGAGACTGCGTTGGTTATAACAAGAACGAACTAAGGCAAAAAACTCATTAACTGGGAATTTTAAGCCCAAGACGCTATCGATTTCATCGAGGAAAATGATTATTTGAGTTGTAGAAGTGCCGATTTCAACTAGTAGGACTAACTCGATAAATTCACTCAATCTCTGTACTGGAGACAGATCGATCCGCTCTTGCCACCATGTTTTGAAGTTGATTTTGTCGATCGCATTTAATCGTCGCCCTAGCTCGAAAGCGATGCCCTTGTACCATTGTTCGGGAGTCACATTTTCACTCCCAAGTCGAGTCATATCGATCGCCGCACAATAAATTCCCTCATGTTGGAGATGATTTATCATTCTCACCATCAGGCTGGATTTGCCCATCTGGCGGGGATTGAGGACATAGCAAAACTCGCCGCGTTTGAGTGCTTTGTAGAGTTGTCTGTCGGCAGCACGGACGACATAGGTGGGTGCATTCATTGGCAGGCTACCACCGACTTGATAGTCAAAAGTAGCGGGTGATTCGGCACTGCGGAGTAGGTCATTTTCAAACAGGAGTTCTGCTTGGGTAGCTTTGAGAATTTCGAGGGTTTGGGAGAGTTCTAGAGTGCGTTCTGAGACTTTTTGTTCTAGGGTGCGGCTGTACTCGGCTAAGTCATCTCTAGCCTGTTCTAGGGCATTATTGTTGATGGCTAGTTCTTGCGCGAACTGAATCAGCTCGGCTTCGGCTTGTTTGCGAAGGGATATATCGGTAAAGGCAACCATCGCATAGGCAACCTGACCATTCTCGTCAAAGACAGGCGTGCCAGCAACTTCGACCGGAATAATTTTGTCAGCATAGCGAATTTCGACATCGTCAACACTGCTACGTTCGCCATTTAATGCTCGCAACATCGGCAGATCTGGATCTGGGTATAATCGATCGGTTCCGGCTTGATAAAGTTGATAAATCTCCGTCAATCTATCGGCTGTGGCTTCGGCGATAATCCCTGTGCACAAGAGCTGCTGGGCGATCTGATTGGCGTAGAAAGGTTTGCCATCAGCATCGAGGATACCAATGCCTACCGGGATTGCTTCTAGGAATTGAGTCAGTCTGCTTTCATTTTCATGCAGTGCGACGTAAAGTTGGGCATTTTGAATCGAAATTGCCACTTGAGCGGATAAGAGTTTGAGAACTTCTAATCGATCGGGTGTGAAGACACCAGTATTGAGATTATTTTCTAAATAAAGTAGCCCAATCAGTTGAGATTGATGGACGATGGGAGTACACAAGATCGACTTGGGTTGGTTTTGGATGACATAAGGATCTGTGACAAATATGCCCTCACAGCTTGCATCTGCTAGCACCACATCTTCTTTGGTTCTGGCTACATAATTTAACACAGAGATGGGTAACTGTGTGCTGGCGGTCACTAGGGTTACTCGGTCTACTTTTACCTCATCTGGTTCGCTCGAACCAACGGCTGCGATCGATAACTCGCCTGCTGTGTCTAAAATCAGAAATCCAATTTGAGCACCAGCATTTTCCATAGATATTTTGAGTGATTTTTTCAACAACTCATCCAAGCCAATTTCGCCAGAAAGAGTTTGCGAAGCTTTCATCACTGTGGCTGAGTCTAGAACTGCACCCAAACCACTACTAGCTATTGAAATATTTTGAAAAATATCTGAAATTCTGGATGATTTGGCATCCAACAACTGTGGATATCGAGTTGCTAGATCTTTGAGTTTTGCTATAGCACCCCACCGCTGGTATGCATAGTAAGCATCAAACAGATAATGGCTGGCTACATGCTGTCGATCTTGTGCCAAATAAAACCGTCCGGCAAGTTCGTTAGCTAAAGCTACTTCATTAATATATTCATTTTCTGCGGCTAGAGAGATAGCTAGATCGTAATATTCTCTAGCATCTTTGGCTCTACCTAGTACTCTGGCAAGTTCGGCTTCAACTAAATAATATTTATGTAAATAATTCATGGGGGCATGATGCGCCCAATGCTTCATTTGTTGCTGATTACGAGCTACTCGATCGAGGATCTGCGGTTGGTTTAGTGGATCTTCACTAAATATCGCCAACCAAGCTAGCGAATCATAGAAATGGAAGGTGGTAAAAGTAATCGTTCCAGCTACACTGCCAACATATTCTGCTGCGGCGATCGCATTATCGATGGCTTTAGTATACTCTTGAAAAACACAGCACAGAATAAGTTTCTGAAGATACAGCTCACATAGAGCACTGCGATCGTTCACTGCCAGAAAAACTTGCTTCATCCTTTCTTCATCGTAATGCTCTCCGAGTAAACGACAATTATGTTCGGATTTACCGACTAGATTTAAGACCGTTTGCCAATATGTTTTGTGTCTTTCAAGGATATGCTGTTGCTGAAGTTGAGCGATAGTAATACTCGCTTTTTCCATGTCTCGTTCCAGTTCTGATAGTTCTTTGCCGCTATAGTAGGCGATGTAGCAATGTAAATGTATGCCCCAAGCAGCAACTTGTAAATCTCCAATCTCTAGCCCGATTCGGTATGCTTCTAAAAAAGGCACTAGAGTTGCTCTGATGTGCTCTTTCCAGTGTCCCATCGAACAATTCGAGATCGAGAAAGCACTCGGTTGACGTTTTTTGGCATTAAATTTTTCGTTCAGCTTCACAGCGAGTTGACCGACTTGATAACCTCCATCAATATCTGCTAATGCACAAAGTACCATTCCATATAAAGCATAGGCATTAACAGACAAAGGTGTATTGCCATACTCAATCGATAAGCCGACCATTTTGGACACGACCAAGGTGAACAGCAAAGGAGAGTTAAAATAGCAAGAAGGAGCCATTTCAAGCAAAAAATTCATGGCTGCAAGCTTTTCCGGATCGGTCATTTCGGGTAGATTGACTAAATCTGCGACATCCTTAATTCCTCTTGCTGCCAAAGTAGATTTTACTTCAGATAGACTAAGCTCGATATCTAATAAGCTCGGTTGGGTAGAGAAAACTATCCCCATCATCTCCAAAGTCGATAGTGCGATATTCACTGCTGCCACTAGCTGATTCTGTGAGGTAGCAGCTTGGATTTTCAGCTTATAAACTTTCGCTTTGTCTAGCAATGTGGTTGCTGTTTGCAATACGACTTCAATCAGTCGTTCCATCTGCACCAGATCGCCGAGTAGGAACTTTGTTTCGGCTGCTTCTATATACAGTTTTAGGGTGAGATCGTACTGCTGCTGCCAGCAGTCCTCCTCTAATAAACTCAATCCCACCTCAAAGTAATTGAATGCTGGTTGATAAGCAGCCGCTTGCTTGGCTTTTTTACCAGCTCTGAGATTCAATCTAGCTAGTTCATCTCGCTCTTGTTGTCGCTCGATTAGCTGCCGACCCAAGTTTAATTGGTTGACAATTTCAAAGAGTTTTTGCTCTTGGGTTGCTAGGGACGTAGTTTGCAATAATAGTTGACCCATCTGCAAATGCACGGCTTGTTTATCCGCTGCTGGAATTAGTAAATAGACTGCTTGTTGGATGCGATCGTGGGCAAATTTATATTCAATATTGAGGCTTTCTGACAAGTCCTGCGGCTCTGATTCGAGCAGCTTATAAGCATCACTCAGCGGTAAAATTAAACCCGCTAAAATAGCTGGCAACAAATCTGTTGCGGTTGCTTGAGGGGATTGTACAGATACAGTTGCCAGCGTCTGGAGATCGAATCGATCGCCAATACAGGCTGCTAGTTTTAATACCTGTTGGGTTGACATTCCCAATTTTTGAACGTTAGCGGACAACAATTCGACTACATTATCGGTGATGGCTTGAGCTTGAATTTCTCTTAAATCCCACTGCCAATGGTTGAGTTGGTAGTTAAATACTAATAATTCTTGGTTATATAGCGATCTCAAAAATTCATTAACAAAGAAAGGATTGCCATTAGTTTTGGCTAGCACTAATTCTGTCAGTGGCTCGGCAGTTTCTACCGCAACTTTGAGAGTCGTGCTAATTAACCGATTTACCTCGATCGATTTTAAAGGTTGTAGAGTGATATAATTAATAAGTCCTTCAGTTTTACCAATCTCATCCAAGGTTAATATTAAGGGATGAGCTGGAGTTATCTCGTTATCCCGATAGGCTCCAATAATATATAAATAATCACCCTGAGCTTCGGTCATTAGCAGTTGGATTAGCACCAAAGAAGCTTCATCAGCCCATTGGAGATCGTCTAGAAATAACACCACTGGATGTGTCGATCGCGTAAACACTCGGACAAAGTTTGTAAATGCCAAATTGAAGCGATTTTTGGATTCCACGTCAGCTATCGCTGCTACAGCAGGCTGGACACCAATAATCAACTCTAATTCGGGAATTAGATCTATAATTACTCGACCGTTATTGCCCAGCGCAGCTAATAATTTTTGTCGCCAGTCAGCAATCTGGACATCATTTTCTGCCAAAAGTTGTTCGATTAGGAAACGAAAGGCTTGTACTAAGGAAGCATAAGGAATATTTCTTTGGAACTGGTCGAATTTGCCAGAGATAAAGTAACCATGCTGGCGAGTAATTGGCTTATATACTTCCTTGACTAAAACTGACTTACCAATGCCAGAATAACCTCTGACTAGCATCATTTGTTTTTGCCCTAGACTGACTCGCTCAAAGCCAGCCAACAACTGCTCGATTTCCCGTTCGCGCCCATATAATTTTTGAGAAACTTGAAACCTGTCTGAAATATCTTGATTTCCCAATCCAAAGGGATCGATGCATCCGGTTTGCGACCATTGGCTGTGACAAGCTTCTAAGTCTACCTGAAGCCCATAAGCTGATTGGTAACGATCTTCAGCATTTTTAGCCATCAGCTTCATCACAATCTCGGACAGGCAACTTGGAATCTCTGGGATAATTACGTGCGGTGGGGTGGGTTGTTTGGCAATGTGCGCGTGAACTAACTCCATTGCATCGGTAGTTTCAAAGGGCAATTGATTAGTTAATAGCTCATAAAAAGTTATCCCCAAAGAGTAAAAATCGGTTCGCCGATCGATTTCTCGATTCATCCGTCCAGTTTGCTCTGGCGAGATATATGCTAATGTACCTTCCAAGTGATTGGGATTGCGTAAGGTAGGATTTTCACGTGAGAGTAAGGTAGAAATACCAAAGTCAATCAGTTCGATCTGACCTGTGGTAGAGTTTAGAATTAGATTAGATGGGTTAATGTCTTTATGAATGATTTGACACTGATGGACGCGACCGAGAATCTTCACAATTTGGATCGCAATGTTTAGAAACTCAGCTACAGTAAATTGTCTGCCAGCGTGCACCAATCGCTCTAGAGATTCACCGCCAAAATCTGCTAATACTATTACCCAACAGTTTTGTTCGTTTTTCAGCTCGTAGACATTGACGACACCTTCAATCTCAAGGTTTTTGGTAATTGTATACTCTCGTTTGAACCAGGCTATTTGTTTAGGAGATGGGTAAGCTTGCTTGAGTGTTTTGAGAATAACCGATCGCCCATCTTCTAGCCGCTGCCCACGATACACTAGCGAATTGGTACTTTCATAGAGCTTTTCGATCGCTTGGTAGCCTGAAATAATTGTCACGATCCTAAATTGCCTAAAGAACAAATCAGCTCTTAAAAGCCTGTCGATACAACTCACAGGCTGGAACCACTTTATCGCCCAATCGCTCGATCGATCCCAGACTACTGAGCTGATAAGCTAGAATCGGAGCTAATATTATCGGTTTAGTAGCACTCATTACTCGATCGAGAGCTTGTGCCAGTTCTGGCTGTTCTGCCAATGTTACCCAATGACGCTGCAAGTGATGATGATAAATTCCGGCAGCCGTGGGAGCAGTTTCCAGCAGTTCTGATAGATTTATATCCCCACAACTCAAATGATAGAGGGCAATATTAACTAATAAGGGATGCCCCCCCACCATTTCCATTAATTGCCTAGCTTCGACTCCATTGTCCCAGTCAAGTCCATAGCATCGAGCTAACTGTTGCACCTCCGCCTGAGAAAAGGTATCTAACTGAATCGGCAATCCGACATTAAACGGAGATTGATTGAGCTGAAGGGGAATATAAATTTCTGTCGAGTGAACCACAATTAGCCGCAGCTTTTGCCAAATCGGCGATATCTTAGCTTCTTCATACCAAGAGCGCAGCAGTGGTAAAAAATCCTGAGCCATCTGCGGATGCTCGAACATACGATTCATCTCATCGAATGCCAAGACTAGAGGAGTCGAAATTTTCGCCAGCAAATAGTCTTCAAAATAGGCAGTACAGCTAATTTTACTCCCTAGATCCTCATCCCAGTACTCATCTAACATTGGCGGGAGCTGGAGCTGACGTGCCACATTCGCACAGAGCCATCGCAAAAATCGATCGAGGTCGCTCAAAATTACCACATCAACCTGCTCGATGTTGAGGCTAACGGTTTGGTATCCTAAGCTTTTTGCAGTGTCGAGCACCCGCATTAGTAACGATGTCTTCCCCATCTCTTTAGGAGCTTTAATTCTCACTAAGGCTCCAGGTTTGGCGAGTTCTCGATCGATCTGTGCCTGAACCGGAACCCGTTCTAAGTAAAAAGGGGAGTCGAGTGAGACTGCACCATTGGGGTAGCAAGGCAATGCGTCCTGATGGCAAGTATGGCTAGCTCCGATCCGATCGGGTAGTTTGGGCTGTAAATCTAGATCCTGGGCGGCAATTTCTAAATCCAACGTCGAGATTTCATGCCAGTTAAGTCCTAATTTCCGACAAAGTTCTTCAAAAGTCGTGTAGTCAACAGGTTTACCAGTTAGGAAATTGCTGACGGTAGCGAGTGCGAATCCGACATCTTCAGCTAGAGAGCGTTGGCTGGGAAAACCATTGCGAGTGAGTGCCAGCTTGACTTTAGTGATGCAATTTTGTTGTACTTTGAGGGATCTGGACATATAATCTCTCGTGAGCGGCATTTCAATCTTACACGATAATTTATCTGAAAAATAGCCATACGGTATACAAAGATTAATCACAAGTCAGTTATTTCTCAGGCAAAACTGTTATTGGAAAATACAGATTTGTCGATTTCTAATATTGCGTCTCAAGTAGGGTTCTCCAGCCAGAGCCATCTTACTTATTACTGCAAACGGCTGACTGGCATGACACCTACAAAGATTGCCGATCGAATCATCTAAATGTAAAAATTTTGGGATTGAAGGCTATCGGTCACTACGATCGATACTTATCGGAGAGCTGTCCGATGACAATTCGGGCTGGAGCTACAAATAATGTCAAGGCTAAAATGACGGTAGCAATCGTACTCAGTACGACTAATTCTTTGATTAGCACCCGATTGAGTACGCCAAATACCATTACTGACATCATCGCCAAACCCGTTTAAAATAATCCGAGGCGAATCATTGTGGGTAACTTAATTTTGGGGACGGCTCGATCGCGATCGTAGTTTCGATCGACTCCCGAATTAGATAGATCGCTTGAAATCATAACTTATTTTTCTCCATCGGTAATGTAATTTTAGGTAATCGATTCACTATCGATCGTTTGCATGTATATCTTGCTCCGATCGAAGATCTCGTAATGCGAGTTTTTGATAAAGTAGATCTGTGTACGCTCCGTCACATAGAAAGATTGCTAGACAGCGCACCAAGCAGAAAGAAGGTGAAACCCAACATCCCCACAATCAATTGTTAAGTTTGTTGGGTTTCGTTCCTCTGCTTGGTGCGCTGTCTTGACCCAAACGCACGAGCCAGGGAACCTCAGCGCGATTTGGGTCGCTTGCTTGGTGGAACGCACGAGCCAGGAAGCCTCAGCGCGATTCCATCCGCAAACCGTCGGGAAAAGGCTCAGCTTAGCATCCGCAACCCAACCTACACCTTTACCATTGATGATGAGACTAAGGAGGCGGTGATTCTAGCAAGTTAAGCCGCTGCTCAAGCATCGTTATCTTGTGCTGGAGGTGTTGGTAATTGGCTATGTTGATTTGAGCAATGTAGATCGCTGTCCCAGTTTGACTGGCAAGCCGCTTGAAAGTCCACAGCTCGTCTAGAGAATATTGTCGCCCATTCTGTAATGGTCCTAATGCCAACACACCCATCAGTTTTGGCTGTTTCTGTCTAGTTAGTTGCAGTGTCAACGGAACCAGCAGGGAAAAAACGCTATCTTCGGGTTGCCTCATCACCAAGCCTTGATGGAGTTGATTCATTAATCGCTCATCCCACTCAAACGCTCCCACTATTTCCGGCTTCATGTTTTTTACGCTCACGAATCGCGGCTGTCCATCGACATTGCGGCAGAGGAAGACTGCACCACAAGTAATATTGAACATCCTCAAAGTGCGCCTAATCAAAATATCCAACAACTCTGAAGAACTAATTATTGTTCGTGCTTCTGGTAAAAATTCTACAAAATCTCGATTAGTGTTCTTCTTATCTGGATAGAAATAGTGATTGATAAACGTTTCTAGATATTTACGAGTTGCGCTAAAGCTCACGCCCACAATTAAGACCGCAAAACCTGATGCCAAGGGAGCTGCGTTAGACCCTAAAACCCCAACCAGCAGTAATTCTAGCGTTTTTGAAATGGTTGCCCAAGCCGCAGCAAGGAAAGTTGTTAATAGCCCATAAATCGGGGCTTGATTCATAACAAAGTCAATTTCCCATAGCCCAAAGCGTAAAATCGAAAATCCAATTGACAGCGGTACTAATAACTGGAACGCGATAAAGAAGGGATAGTGAATTAACAAGATCGGTAGATCTGGCCCTTCTTGCAAAGATGACCAAAACCAGGGTATGTGAGTGATAAAGCCACCGAGAACGCCTGTGGTGAGGCCAAATACTACCCATTTTGTCTGTTGCTTCTGAGCGGGATCTGTAGAGTGAAAATAGCGATATAGTTGAGCAATAACGCCTGTAAATAGCCAACTAAACAAGACCACAAACGGAAAAGGGCGAGGCAAACGAGAGGGATCTAATAGGGGGAAAAAGGGCCAGAGTAATGACCACAATACTAGGACGATCGACAATATTCGCGTCCAGCGTAGCACAAAGCGACCATTAGGAAAGATGTAGAAAAAGATGACAAATAAAGCAATCCCAATCGCTCGCACCAGTCTTACGGGTAGCTCTAGCGATCCTTGCGGCACAACCAAAACATGAAGTGGAGATGGAATGCCAACTCCAAATAAGATGAGCGTGACCGCAGTAAAGATCGTCATCCAAGTTGCAGGTCGATGCAGGCCAATAATTACTCCGGTAACAGTGAATGCCAATGTTAATAAGCCTTCTAGCAACAGAAAGTACCAAACATAAAAGTCGCCAGATAAACCTGCACGCACTAGGTAGGGATGATAAGATGTTGCCGCTAAGTAGCGTAGCTCCTCAAGGCGTGCGCCAAACATCGCCACACCTGCCGCTAAACCAATCCCCAGGGTCGTGAAGACAATCCACTTCGCAGGCAGACGGACGTTAGCAGCAATATTGGTCATTTCTTCCTTTTTCGCTCGGTAATGTAGAATTTTTAATGTAATTATGAGGGGTAACTGCGATTGCTTCTCAATCGGGGAAGGGCAACCGCGCAAAATTTATCAGGATTCAAGAAATTAGCGATCGCCTATGCCATGCGCCGCGAATAAAAATGGTATTCGTTCATGGTTGGGTCTAAAAATCACAGAGTCTTGACCGTTGATATCCCGAAACGTCATCGGAGCGACCTCCCGCCAGCGTTTGGGCTTGCCATTAGCATCAATCATGTCACCGATCGAAATTGTGTTGTCCTCATTGGCAGCGACGGTAGATTCTCCGACTAGGGCGATCGATTTGAAGGGTTGGTGCGAAAAATGCTCGGCATCCCGATCGCGAAATGTTACGCTACTTACGCGATCGGGCAACCCAGCCTCTTCAAGTGCCCAACGCACTCGGATGTCACGCACATAGCCTCGCGGAGCTTCGGGAACCCAATCGAAAGTGGTGAGAATCAGATCGGTCATTTCAGTGTCTCCTCACTCCATGTATATTGCCTAGCTGAGTGCAACAGCTCTATTGACTAATTTGGTTTCTGACAAAGAGATTTTCTACACTCAGAAAGATGATTGGTAGACCCAAAGCCGCACTTGCAAGGGATTCGATCGCCCAGGGGTGGCGCAGTACATTAAGAATCGCTGAAACGAGCGCTAAGGCAATTGCAAGCCAAGGTCCGATCGCCACAAATTTTTGTAGCCAAGCGGGTTTATCGCGCAGTCTCGCTTGAGACCGTCGTACAGATTCATGCAAAAACGGAAAGGTCGTGAATACAGCACAAAGATATAGCAGTCCTGCGGACAATAATAGTCTGGTCTTAGCGTTCGGAGTCATGTTGGGGTACCCAAGGGCGATCGCGGTTAGGCAGATTCCGGTCGCTAAATATAGAAACGTAAACAGAGTGAATCGTTTCATGGTTTTCTCCTTATGTTGTATATAAATTCCGAGAAATTACAAATTTGTTATTAAATTTTGTGACAGTTTGGATAACGATTCGGCAATCTCGATATCGATCGTAGAGCGAATCATTTGAACCCAATATGTCCATTGAAGCTTACTAATGACTGAGTTAAGGCATGAGAATGACTGACTTAAAGTTATATAATGACTAACTTATAGCAGTCTTAAAAAACCAAAAAATCGGGATGAGAAAACTAGCAACCCCACCCCTCCACCCCTATTAACCGTACCGATCCTAAAATCACTACCTCGATCGTCTGTCTTTTAGTAGCTTGCTAGATTACAAATTCATAGTTAATTTGGCTTTTCTCAGCAAGAATTTCATCACGGTTTCCTCTGTCGTAGTAATATCGGTTTGCCCTTCCATTCCTAATTGAATAGTGCAGCGATCGTTAATTTTTCCTAACGCAAGATTAGTATTTGGCGCAATTGTCACCTCATAAAAAGCTGTACCATTCTGTTGACTCAGGCTAGCGGTAGTCGCAGATACACTAGTGTTATTTTGCTGAGGAAAAGCAGCATCGGGCGAGATTGCTGTAACTGTGCCTTTGAGCGTACCGTAATCGGAATAAGGGCAAGCAGATACTCGCATTTGGGCTGTTTGTCCTTTTTTGAGCTTGCCTATTTCTTTGGCTGGAACTAAAGCTTTGATGGTTAACTTAGTATTACTCGGCGCAATTTGAGCGATTTCTTCGCCTGGGCGTAAAGTTTGTCCGGGATTCCGCAGGTTGAGCTTTGAGATAATGCCGTCTGTCGTGGCGGAGATTGTCGCTTGCCGGAGATCGGTATTTACCTGCTGTAGTTCGCGGGTGCTTTTACCTAACTGCTGGTTGAGTTCGATCTGTTTTTGGATTAGAGCTTGTTTTTCTTTCGCCAAAGTAGCCAGACTAGCTTTCCCCGTGGATTTAGCTTCAGCAATGCGGGAAGTGGCGATCGCAATTTCAGCGTTACTCGGATGTAGGGTAGCTTGAGTGCGGGTTAATTTAGCTTGGGCTGCTGCTAATTTCTGTGATTGTTGCTGTACTGTTAATTGCACTTCTTCTAATTGATTTTGGGAGATCGCCCCTGCTTTGGCGGCACTCTGATAACGATTGAATCTGGCTTGAGCCGAGCTTAATCCTGCTAGGGTGGCTTTTAGCTCTGACTTACTTTCTTGAACTTCAGCTTGGCTAATAATTTGTTTATCTCGATATTCTCGTTGAATTCGATCGCGAGTTGAGATTGTCGCAGCTCCATTTTGCTGAATCCGGCTAGTTTCTGCCTTAATTTGACTATTTAGAGCCTGGATTTGGGCGTTCATTTGCACGAGTTGTAATCGTGATTTTTGAACGCTGTCTTGGAGTAAACTTTTTTGGGTTTGTAACCGAGAGTCATTAATCGTAGCGATAATATCTCCGCGTTTGACAGTTTGATTGTTTTTGACAGCAATACTAATTACTTGCCCTTCTGTAGCCGCCTGAACCAGCCGCAACTCACCTTCAGGGCGAATCAGAGCTTGGACTTTGATAGTTTCCTTGTATTTCATCACGGAAGCCACGGGAATTGCTAAAGCAACGGTAGCAACGATAAACATTCCGCCAAAGGTTGTCCAATTACTAATCGGGGGAATAAATTCGGTTTCGCGGATTGAGGTAAGATTGAAATTAAATTTAGTGGACATGGTAATTAAAAGTTGGAAAGCCGTTCGTTCGTGATAAATAAAATTAGAAATCTAAGTAGTCGGGCATAATTAACGCTAAGGCAAATCTTACCTAAATTCAGCAATGCCGAATCAATGATATCCGCTGATATAACTATTGCTAAATAGTTCTCCCACGGGTTTATCTGTAGGGATAAAGTCGTCGAGAAAATCTAAATGGTCGCCCTCGATCGATCTCAGCTTTTCGGGAGTACCTTGGACTATTAATTCTCCTTTTTCTAACATTACAATCCAATCAGCACGGGCGATGACTCTGGGACGATGACTGATTAAAATCGTGGTTTTGCCCTGTCGATGGGCGAATAATCGTTTTAATACTCTGGCTTCACTGACTGGATCGAGTGCGCCAGTGGATTCATCTAGAATTAAGATTGGTGGATCGGTAACGATCGATCTGGCGATCGCCAGCCGTTGTTTTTGTCCACCAGAAAGGTTTGCACCAAATTCACCTAATATAGTTTGATATTTATCGGGTAATTCACTAATAAATTCATCAGCACCAGTAATTTGGCAGGCTTTAATTATTTGTTCAAAAGTGACATCGGGATAACTGAACCGAAAGTTATCAATAATCGAACGACTCCAGAAGTGGGCTTCTTGAGGTAAAAGTACGACCTGTTGGCGCAGACACTCTAACGAAAGATCTTGATGACTGTAGATGCCGTAGCGGATATTACCAGATTGGACTGAATATAAGCCAGCCATTAGTTTCGCCAGGGTGCTTTTACCACACCCAGATTGACCGATGAGAGCAACAACTTTACCGCTCGGAATTGTCAGGGAGAAATCTTTTAATAAATCGACTCTACCTGCATGATGGAAGTTTAAATTACTGCACACAATATCGGCATTGGCGGGAAGTTCTGCCCAAGGTTTTTTGAAGTCATTTTCATCTTCGGGAGTAGCTTCAATTACTTCGGTGAGGCGTTGGATGACTACTTGGGCGGTAATAAACTCATCTGCTAGTCCGATCGCACTGGCTAAAAATCCCAGAAAGTTACCACTCATGCCGTTAAATGCCAGCAATTGTCCGATACTCAAATTGCCCTGAATGACCAGATAGCTGCCCAACCACAGCAAGCCGACGGAGGTGAAGCTAGACAAGACGCTGGTAATACTACTGCTGTACAGACCCAGCTTCATCGTACTCCAGCCCAGATTGGCCAAGCGACCATAGTTACCCTGATATTCTTGCCAAGCCTGGGGCGTTGCTTGAGTGGTTTTGAGTACCTGTACGCCGCGAAAGGTTTCGACTAAAAAGCCTTGATTTTCGGTACCCAAGACAATGTGTTTGCGCGTCTTTTGGCGGAGGGCGGGTAAAAAGACGAGGTTAACCAGAGTAACAATAATAAAAGCCACGATCGAAGCGATACTGAGTTGCCAACTATAGAGCAACATCATCGCTAGGGAAACTACCGCAATAAAAAATTGACTGGGTAAACCCAGTACAACTTGGGACACCAGCCGATTGATCGCGCCAACGTCCGAAATCCGACTGACTACTTCGCCGCTGCGTCTACCTTCAAAATAAGCTAGGGGTAAATGGAGCAGTTTGCGTCCATATTCATAAATTAGCCCCAGTTGTAGCTTCTGCCCAAAATGACCGATCAGGTGCGACTGAACCAACCCAACCACAGTTCTAAAGGCGTTCATCAGCATCACGGCGATCGCTACTGTCGCTAAGAGCTGAGTATCGCCTCTGACTAGCACATCATCGGTGAGCAACTGCATCATGATTGGCGAAGCTAGGGACAGCAAGCCGACGGCAATATTAATCCCGATCGCCTGTAATAAGATCCAGCGATAGGGAAATACCCGTTTCAGATAGCGTCCAAAACCGCCAAAGCTGCCTTTATCGTCTTCGTCTTGTTCGTAGAAGCGAGTGTCATCGGGAATCAGCAGCAGCATTACGCCGTTGCCCCAACCGTCTGTCAACTCCTCACGAGTGAGATAGCGAATTCCCACGCCAGGATCGGCAACGATAAACTTTTTGCCCTTTCTACCGTATAAAACCAGCCAGTGATAGCCTTTCCAATGGATAATCGCTGGTAAAGGAATCTCATCTAGATGGTCGATCGTCTCAGCGGTGGCTTTGACTTGCCGCACATTAAAGCCAAAAAACTCTGCCCCGCGATTTAGTCCCAGTAAGGTAGTACCTCTAGCACCAGTCCCGACGGCTTCTCTGACTCGACTGATGGTAAAGGTACGTCCATAATGCTTGGCAACGGTAGCCAGACAAGCTGCCCCGCAGTCTTCTTCACTATGTTGGAGTACGATCGGATATTTCATTTTTTGGTGGGGAATCTAGAATCTGGTTTTTTGAGCATCTGGATCGCAAAAATCGAACCCAAAAAACGTTTTGAATCGCACCCAGACTTAATCGCCTTGAAAAAATTGCGTTGGTGAATTGAGGTTGTTAGAGTGTAGGTTGGGTAGAGCGATGTCGTTGGCATAGCCTCTCTGCAAAGAGAAAACCCAACCTACGAATTTTGGTCGTTATAGGAGCTTTGTCCGTCAACCAGGTTTCATACATTAAATCACCAACACCGAAGAAATTACCCGACACGTCGAAGGGAACTAACGGCATCATTAATAGTAGAACCAAGACCATATATCCCTGGCCCCCAATGGGCAGTAGTTCCTCCCTCGAAATTAGCATCTGCATAAAGCACCCATGTACCTCGAATAATCTTGAAGGATGAAGCTTTATCGTTAAAGAAATCACCGACAAAAGAAATACCATTGTTTACTGACGCATTAATTCCGATCGAGGCACCTCTACAATCTGAATCCTCATATAGAATTATGTCTGGGTTGTTATTGCGATCGTTAATCCGTCCATTAATAACCTGTCTACCACCACTATAGCTAGCAGCAGTTTCTCGATCGATATCTTCCACAAATGCGATTTGAACAAGAGAGTTAAACTTATTTGCTGTTTTAGTCATATTCTTTCCTATTCGGCAATCTCGATCTGGATTGTAGAGCGAATCATTCGACTCCAATGTGCTTATTGAAACATACTAATGACTGAGTTAAGACCTGAGAATGACTGACTTAAAGTTGTAGAATGACTGACTTATATCAGTCTTGAAAAACTAAAAATAGGGATGGGAAGACCAGCAACCCCATCCCGATCGACCATACCGATGCTAAAATTACCAGCTCGATCGACTGTTGCGCTTGAAATTGCGATCATCTCATGGTGCTACAGCTCCTTGTACTTTGCAGCATTAGGCACACAACGCCAGAGGCGAGGATACGCCAACACGTAGCGTATCCGAAGGATG
>JANXVE010000160.1 GCA_025351825.1 Chamaesiphon sp. 341R_metabat_111
ACGAAGGTTGGTGTTAAGACCAAACGACTCAAGGCGGGATGGGACGATAACTATCTCAAGACTGTGCTTAGTGCTTTAAACATAGTCACCTCTTAGATTGTCGCAATTGTTAAGAAACGTGTGCGGTTGCCCTGCGAGCGACTCATTTCCGCCAGCCGATTACCAGGGGAGAGGATCTCAAATACTACCTGTGGTGCAATCCCACCTTCTACCCATTGACGATAGGAACCTCGATCTCCTTTTGGTCTACCAAATGCGACCATTGCATCAGGTGCTTGCCGAAGTTTATTATTGCCTTCGACTGGATACCACAGTAGATCCCCTGCAATAAATACGTCAGAGCGTTCGGCGAAGAGTATCTCCAGATTTTCTTTGATTGTGACGATCCACCGAAACTGTTTCGTATTATCGGATATCGGTTGACCATCACAATCAGGATAGATAATTTCAGTAGTGGTGTCTGTGGAGATTTGAGCGACCATAGCTACCTACTTTGTGTGTAGAACTAATTCAATGTTACTATAAATTTACTCGATCGAGCCGGACTTGTTCAGAGCGGATCGAGTTTGCCTTCGATTTGGGCATTGAAGCCATAGACTTCACGAGATCCGGCTAGATCGACTAATTGAACCTGCTTCTCGTCACCTGGCTCGAATCTAACCGCAGTACCAGCCGGAATATCTAGGCGCATTCCTCTGGTCGCTGCTCTGTCAAAAGCTAAGGCAGAATTGACTTCATAGAAGTGATAATGAGAGCCAATTTGAATTGGTCGATCGCCTGTATTTGCTACAGTTAATTTTAGAATCGATCGACCTACATTCAATTCTATTTCGCCGTCTTGAGCGATAATTTCACCAGGAATCATAATTTTTTGGTGGATGGTGGATTAAATTAATTGAGAATTGAGAATTAGGATAGATCTGTAGGTTGGGTTGAAGAATGAAACCCAACACACCCAAGTAGATTTCACGCATTCTCTATTTAGCAATGCTGCGTAAAGAGTCGAAGAAAGTGGGATAGGAAATAGAAGCAGCCTCAGCTCGATCGATCTTAGTCTCTCCTGTTGCCATTACAGCCGCAATTGCTAGACTCATCGCAATCCGATGATCGGTATAACTATCTAGTTCAGCTCCAATGAGCGATCCCCCACCAGTAATTTCCAATCCATCTGGTCGCTCAGTAATTTTAGCACCCATTTTAGTAAGTTCTGATGCCATTACTTTAATGCGATCGCTTTCTTTGACACGCAATTCTTCGGCATCTTTAATGACTGTTGTTCCCTGGGCAAATACTGCGGCTACGGCTAAAATTGGAATTTCATCAATTAATCGGGGAATCAGATCCCCGCCAATTTCACAGGCTTTTAGTTTGCTATGTTTTACCCGCAAATCTGCCACGGGTTCACCTGCAACTTCCCGCTGATTTTCGAGGGTAATATCAGCACCCATTAATTCTAATGCGACTAAAATCCCCGTGCGAGTCGGATTGACTCCCACATTTTCAATATATATCTCTGAACCAGGCACGATCGATCCAGCCACTAGCCAAAATGCTGCCGAACTAATATCTCCAGGGACGATTACCTGCTGTCCCCGTAAGGTGGGATAGCCAGTCACCGTCGCGCTATGCGTCTCCGGATCCACGTCTATCTGCGCCCCAAACGCCCGCAACATCCGTTCGGAGTGATCCCGAGACAAGGCTGGTTCAGTGACCGTGGTGCGCCCGTAAGTCATCAATCCAGCGAGTAAAATAGCTGACTTGACCTGAGCCGAAGCGATCGGGGAATGATAGTGAATCGGTTGTAGTGCTTGTCCGCGCACGGATAGAGGTGCGAGAGAGTTATTCTTGCGTCCCCAAATTTGCGCGCCCATTTCTGATAGGGGCTTGACAACTCTGGACATGGGACGCGATCGCAAGGAGTCATCACCAGTTACAGTAAAGAAGCGATCGGGATGAGATGCCAAGATTCCCAACATCAATCGCATTGTCGTACCAGAATTTCCAGCATCGAGCACCTCAACAGGCTCCTGAAGCTGACCCAAACCGATTCCTGTCACTGTCACCAGCTCGGTACTTAGTTCTGAAATCTCGGCTCCCATCGCGGTAAAACAAGCCGCTGTACTACGGGGATCTTCGCCCAATAATAATCCTTGAATCGTCGTCTCACCCTCAGCCAAAGCTCCCAGCATCAGAGCACGGTGCGAAATTGATTTATCGCCAGGGATTTGTAATGTCCCACGCAGCGATACACCAGCAGCGGGCGGCTTAATGGTGAGGGTTTGATGACGATCGACAGGTTGCAGTGTAATCACGGGCAGTTTGGAGATAAGTCTAATTTTATTGTATGTGTTGGGCGCGATCGAAATTGAATCAGTCGATCGCAAATTCACAAATTAAAGCAGCCTTTCCAATGTAGGGTGCATTACTCCGTAAAGTAACTAACGCACCTTACAATTGAGCCACTATTTCATCACCTTAATCGTTATTGATTTCTTCTGACCGACTTCACCCAATGGCTGTAATGGTTTTCCATCGCGGGAAAACAGCAGTCCACCAGCATTATTAGTGTTGATAGTTACTTGCTTTTTCGCCGTCCAATTAAACTGCTCACCAGCTTTGAGATTACCTGTAAATTTGGTAGTGCCGTCGATCCCGATTTGTGCCCAAGTTGGAGACTTGACAGCGATCCCAATCGGTACGTCTGGTAACTGGCTAGCGATATGTGCAACCACCGCAGCTCGCACAGGTTGAGCTACGCTGGCATTGACTGGCGTAGTTTGTGGTCTAATCGCATTATTGAGTAGATGAGAAGCTCCAGCACCAACGCCAAAGATCGCCAGGGTGTAACCTAGATAAACATGGAAAGGCTTGATTTGAGGGGCTGTGTTGAACCTAATTGTCGAGGGCGGGATCGCGGTGAATCTTTCGGCTACTGGTTCCCACGATGGCACATGACGAGAGATTTCAGCTCCATCTAAGCCCAAGCTATCTGCATATCGCTTGACCATCCCTTTGACGTAGATTAGTTCTGGTAACATTTCAATGTGGCCTTCCTCGATCGCTTGAATCAATCGCGGTTGAATCTGGGTGCGTGATGCCACATCATCGATCGATAGTTGATAATATTCTCGCCATTGCCGCAAGGTATCACCAATTTGCTCGAAAATTTCGGTGGGAGTCAGGGGTAAGGACTCGGGATCGCTAGGAGCAAGCATCGGTGTCTTTGACTGACGACGTTCTAATCGCGAACGCAAAGAAGCTGCACCAGCAAAGATTGGCAACTTGGATAACTTAAAAGCGGTAATATGCTTGAGCGGGGTCAGTAAGGTCACGGGTCGTGAGTGGTGGAGTAGTTTTACTGGACGGGTATAGTCTGAGTCTATGTTTGAAAAATTAGCTCCGAACAGATCGCAGCAATTTTCATCTTTCAACTTGGCTGAATGTTTTTGGTGTGGCTCCAGATTGGAGACTTTGAATCTCTGACTGTCGTAACTTGCGGTGAGAACCAATCTCCAGAGAGCGATCCCCATCGATGCTAATATCCCCAATCCTAATCCGATGCAGATCGGCGACTGGATGCCCTAATTGGGTTGCCACCCGTCTAATCTGTCGATTCCGCCCTTCTGTCAGTACAACTTCCAGCAGGGTGTGACGATCTTGGTATTTTAGTGCTGTAACTTGAGCGGGTAAAGTGTCTTGCCCGTCCAAATCGATTCCGTTGCGCCAAGTATCTAAGACTGAATTGGAGGTTTGACCTCTCACCCAGACTAGATATGTTTTGCTGATACTGTGACGCGGGTGAGTCAACTGAAATGTCAACTCGCCATCGTTGGTGAGCAATAGCGCACCACTGGATTCAATATCTAATCTACCTACTGGATGAATTCCTTCACACTCTCGCAGTTGAGGTGGTAATAATTCCAACACCGTCGGACGACCTTGTGGATCGAAACAGGTGGATACTACACCGACTGGTTTATTGAGCAATAAATATACAGGCTCAGGTCTGCCCTGTACTGTGATTAGTTTACCATCAACTTCTATTCGATCGGTAGTGGTTTCCGCTGTTTGTCCTAGTGTTGCAACCGCTCCATTCACCCGCACCCTGCCAGCCAAAATTAGCTGCTCGGCACGACGGCGAGAAGCAATTCCCCATTGAGATAGAATTTTTTGGAGTCTGGCAGTTGGCATGAGTTGGGAGTTGGGAGCTGGGAACGGGGAGTTGGGTTAGTAAATACTTCATCCACCCACCTAGTATTCACCAATAACTAGGAACTATACACAGTATCTTTGGTAAGATTCCTTAAATAAATCTTACGGTTCGGAATTACTCAATTGGCAAATCAAACCAAAGGAATTGTGGGTTCTGTGCTTGCTCCTGCTTGTCGGGTGTGGCTACGATCGCAAGTATCCCACGTAGATGACATTCAGGTAGACATTGCGGGAGGCAGTCTCCAAATCCTCAGCGGAACAATTCCACGGGTAGCTGTTGTGGCTGAGGGTGCCATCTACCAAGGATTATCACTGGGATCGATCGATCTAATCGCTGAGAATATTCGGATTAATCTCCCCCAAGTCCTCAAAGGTCAACCACTAGGACTACTCGAACCCATCTCTGTCACTGCTAATGTCAAATTTAGCGAGGACGATCTTCAAGCTTCTCTGGCAGCATCCTTGCTTTCCCAGGCGATTACCGATCTGTTCACCCAGATTTTAGGTACAGAAAGTCAGCAACCTGATTGGATTGTTGAATGGCTTCGAGTTCAGATTGTCCCTCAAATGCTGATTTTACATGGAAATTTGACCACTGAGGGGCAAACAGCACCGATCGAGATTTCAATGGGGATCGCCATATCTGATGGTCAGATCCTCCACCTCGATCCTTTGAAAATTACCTGCTCGATCGATCTTCCTGGCAGCAATATTACCAGCCATTCGATCGATCTTGGCGATGATGTCAATATCACCCAACTTCAGCTTACTGTTGGCGAACTGCTTTGTCGCGGGGGGATCCTAGTCAATCCCTGAGGTAAAAAGGGTGTGGGGGGTGTGGGGGGATGAGGAGCAAGCTGTGACTCATCAACCTAAAGCCTAAAAACTGATTTAGCAACCTTAAAAGTTGTTCGGAGAGAGCGGATTCGATCGATTGTTGCCAGTTGCCGCTGATAGATTTGCTTCAGGTGCTCAAATTGGCTGCGAGTAGTTCCAATTCTGGCGGCAGACGCTGGCGTATTGTTTGAGAATAGATTCCAGGTATCCAGACATCGATCGCAAAAATTGGTCAAACCGATAAGCTGTCTGCGAATGTGGATCGTCCAGAGGGTAATTGTGAAGATAACGATTGCCATCGCGCAGTTACACAAAGTGACCGCGATAATTAAATCCATGACTTTTGGGTGAAAACCAGTAACGATAGCATTTTTTCAATTTATCGCAAAAAAGTTTGAAAATCTACTTGCCAAGTTGAGAATCATGGTGATATTATAAAGAAAGTGTAAAAACGCCAAAGCATAATCCTCGGTAGCTCAGTGGTAGAGCGATCGACTGTTAATCGATTGGTCGCAAGTTCGAATCTTGCCCGGGGAGTAAATCACACTTACCAAGCATATGTCTAAGAGTACTCAACATTACGTTGATACCATTCTTAGCTAAATTTTGGCGATTATTTTAGGTTGATGAAACAATCTGTCCGATCGGATGGTCATTGTAGATTAAGATTGAGTCCGAGTTAAGATCCCAAGAACACGCCTTTCTACTCGCGATTGACACCAAAATCTTAGTTATTTGGGTGAAAATACTATTGCCATTAGCTTTTTTCAATATTACATAATGCATAAATTATCGATTCTGTCTTCTTTTGCTGCTACCTTCAAGAAATATGACTGGAGCAAACCACTGCGGAGAATCGCCATCATCGGGATGAGTTTACCGCTAGCAATTACCCCTACGCTGGTACACGCTCTTCCTGAAGCGCAAATTGTCACAAAACTTCAAAAAACCCCAGTTTTTACAATCACCAATCAGACTGGAAATTTTCTCCAACAGGGAACGGGAACTGGTGCCAATAGTCGGCTTTCTACTCCAGTATTTATGGAACTAAAAGATGCAGTGGCTTTCTTGAAAAAAGTTAAAAAAGAACAGCCCCAGAATAGTAAAGTCGCTCAAATTACGATCGTCCCATTGAGCGAAGTTTATAAGCTCCAAGTCGAAGCAAAGAAAAAGTCTGCGAATATGAGCTTTGTATTTGTACCAGCAATGCAGCAGCTCAAAAATGCCTTAGCGATCGAAAAGAAAACATATCAGCAGAATACACCTTACCTCGTGCCATTGTTCGTAATTGCGATCGAACAAAACAAGCAATTTGTGACGATTCAACGAAACAATGTGACATCGTTATTCTTCGATAAAACAGAAGCCCAGCAGTCATTAGATTTGTTTAAAAAGACTGATGCAAAGCTGTCAGCAAAAGCAAAAGTCAAAGTTTATTATCTCCAGAATGTCCTCGATGATTTTGCCGGACGTGATTATGCCGGACAAGATCAAATAGCATTTGTACCTTCTCCTGAAAGTAGAGAAAGCGTCCGCAAATTGCAAGCAGCTCAATCTAAATCTGCTCCAGCACCAACAACCACCACACCTAAAAAATAGGTGAATTTAGGCACAATTACTGGACGAGAATTGTGGGCATGGCGGCGATGGGCTGTGAATATTGCCGAGACTAGTGACGTGAGGCAGCGAGAGGTTGATTGGCTGCTAAAATCTGTTGCTAATTTAGATAGTTTGACATTACGACTAGAATCAATTGACAACGATCGATCGATCGAGATTTCCATGCCACTCGATCGATTGTCAGCATTATGGATCGATCGAGTCGAGCAGCGCAAGCCAGTTCAATATCTAATCGGGAGGACATTCTGGCGGGATTTTGAGCTAGTAGTTTCACCAGCAGTATTGATTCCTCGTCCCGAAACAGAATCAATTATCGACATTGCCCTAGCTGCGAGTAATGGCCATCAGCAACAAGGTATTTGGGTGGATTTGGGCACGGGCAGTGGTGCAATTGCCATTGGGCTGGCGAAGATTTTGCCGATGGCTCAAATTTTTGCTGTAGATACTAGTGCTGAAGCCCTAGACATTGCCACAGCTAACGCGGCTCGACTAAATGTACTCAGCCACATCAATTTTAGTCAAGGAAACTGGTTCTCATCTCTATTGCAACTCAAAGGTAAGGTAGCTGGAATGATTTCTAACCCACCGTATATTCCCTCTGAGCAGGTATTGCAACTACAGCCAGAAGTTGTAAATCATGAGCCGTATCTTGCCTTAGACGGCGGTTTAGATGGCTTAGATTCAATTCGTGCGTTAGTCAATACTGCGCCTGAATATCTTCAGCCTGGGGGGATTTGGCTGATTGAAATGATGGCAGGACAAGGGACGACAGTAGTGGAGCTACTAGCGCGACAGGGTAACTACACTGATATTAAAATTATCGACGATCTAGCTGGACTCGATCGATTTGTCCTAGCGAGATTGCGAGTATGACTGCACTTGCAGGGCAAGAAAGTGCTGTTTAACTAGATGATAATAGTTTTCGACCATAGCTCAATTCAAGTTAAAATCTAGATCGTTCAGCCTGTATAAAAATCATCCAATGACCATCGAACCCGTCGCCACACCTCAAGAAAGAATGGGGATTATTCAAGGTGATATTACCAAATTGACCGTCGAGGCGATCGTCAACGCCGCCAAAAGTTCACTCCTCGGCGGTGGCGGTGTCGATGGCGCGATTCATCAAGCCGCAGGTGAAGATCTCTTGTTTGAGTGCCAACAGCTCAATGGTTGCCCGACTGGTGAAGCCAGAATTACCGATGGCTATCTGCTCCCAGCCAAATATATCATCCATACCGTCGGCCCAACTTGGCGCGGTGGTAGAAGTAGCGAACCCGAACTACTGGCTAGCTGCTATCGTGAGAGTCTCGCCCTCGCCAAAATGTATGGAATTGAAACAATCGCTTTTCCCGCAATTAGCTGTGGTTCTTATGGCTACCCGATCGAGTTAGCTGCTAAAGTTGCCCTAGAGACGGTTGCATCGGTATTAGAGCATGAACCATCAATCCTCGGAGTCAGCTTTGTTTGCTTCGACGATGATGATTACGACATTTATGTCGAAGCATTTGGAATGCTTTAAGTAGTTGTTGGAACTTTAATTTTAGGGCGTTGCTAAATTAATGCATAAAACATCAGGTAGGGGTAATTCATGAATTACTCCTACCTGATGTTTCAGCGACCAAAAAGATAGTTCATCATACTTGGATTCAGCAGTGCCGATTTTAGAACACTTCTAACTTAATCACAGTTCATCATTAAATTATTCTAATCACAGTTCAGGCAATTACACCTTGGTACCAACCTTGACTTTTGGTGCAATAAAATAATCACCCTTTTCATCAACCCCAATCTGCCCCAAAGATTCATCACCCGTAATCAACCGCGCACCACGCTTACGGGTGAAATAGCTCCAAGTCCACTGAATAAACACCACCAATTTATTATCAAACTCAATCAGATAATAAATATGTACAAACACCCAAATCAACCAAGCAAAGAAGCCCGACATCTTGATTTTACCGAAATCAGCCACCGCAGAATGTCGGCCAATCACCGACAAACTACCCGCATCATTGTATTCAAACGCTGGCGAAGTTTTACCCTCAAGCCGCTTAAGAATCAAATCAGCGACATACTTGCCTTCCTGAGTCGCCACAGGTGCCACACCAGCCAACGGCTTACCATCTGGCTTGGTAAAGTTTGCCAGATCTCCCAGCACAAATATCTGGGGATAGCCCTTGATACTCAGATCCTGCTCCACCATCACTCGCCCGACTCGATCGAGTTCCGCGCCCGTATGTCCTGCTAAAATAGTACCCATCGCCGAAGCCTTAACCCCCGCAGCCCACAGCACCGTCCGCGCTTCAACTATTTCCGTATCCTCGCCCTGACGAATCGTCACCAATTTATCAGCGATATTCGTCACCAGTGCCTTTGTCCGCACCTCTACACCCAATTTCACCAGAGATTCTTCCGCCTTCGCTGACAGATCCGGTGAGTAAGGCGGTAAGACTCGATCCATCCCCTCTACAAGAATGATTTTGGCTTCAGCAGTATCAATATTGCGGAAATCCTTCTTCAGTGTACTGTAAGCCAACTCAGAAATCGCCCCAGCCAATTCTACCCCAGTCGGCCCACCACCAACAATCACAAACGTCAACCAAGCACGACGTTTCTCAGCATCATGTTCCTTTTCAGCCGCCTCAAACGCCATAAAAATCCGCCGCCGCATCTCCAGCGCATCTTCCACCGTCTTCAAACCTGGTGCAGTCGGTGCCCACTGCTCATTACCAAAATAGTGATGGCTAACTCCAGTTGCAACGATCAATGTATCGTAATTAATCTCGCCCTTATTTAGAAAAATCTTTTGCTGTTGCGGATCGACATCTTGCACCTCGCCCATCAACACAGTAGTATTTTGCTGCTTATTGAGGATCGATCTTAGTGGTGAGGAAATTTCCGCAGGCGACAGCCCACCCGTCGCCACCTGATAGAGCAATGGCTGAAATAGATGAAAATTCCGTTTATCAATCAGCGTCACTTTCACAGGCGCATCACCCAGTGAGAGAGCTGCATGAAGTCCCCCAAACCCGCCACCAACAATAACTACATGATGCGGCGACTGTTGCTCAACTGTACTTGTCACGATCGGGTTTCCTCACTTAAATCTTCAGCAGGTTATTTTGGTCTAGAACTTACTTGAGGTCTAAAGTCAAGGTTTTTCACGAACACCTACACCTATTTTAATCGACTTTTCGCAAAATTCATGATTTAGCTGCTCGAAGTTCCTCTTGAATGACTCGGCGTAGTGTCTCCTCGTCTAAAGGCTGCTTCACTTACGGCAACAGTCGTCTAAAATATAGATTAAGTATCAAGAAGATGATGTCGTGAGGAAAACGCCAGTCGATCTGTATCGTATGGGAAATGCAATCTCTTCTAGAATGCAGAATATCCGAGAAAAGGATATCGATCTCTAAGAATCGAATGGAACGATATGGGTAGCAGCAAATTCAGGTGGCATCTCTACATTCTCAATTCGAGGAAGTGGCAAGAACTGGTGGAAACTTGATTTAGATGCTGAGATTCCGAATGAGCTACGGGTAGTGAATGATTATGGCAACCATTGGTTATGGGAGCCGAGCTATTCGATGCCATTGAATGAATATCAGCGTGTTTTAGAGTCAGTTGGCAATCTATTTTACAAAGTAAGTTGAGGAAAGTTATTATGATGAATTTATCACCAAAAGCAATGAGATCGATCGCCGAAGCCATAGAATTTCGGATTGCAGCCTATCAAAATCGATTAGACTCGGAAGGTTTATCTGAAGATGAAATTTCAGACATAACAAATGATTCAATGTTTTTAGAATCATTACTACAGGATTTGAAAAAAGCTTTAGCTATACCTGTTGCTCAGTTTTTTTGATTTGCCGATATATATTCCAATCAAGTTCAAAAATCATTGAGATATTTGTATTTGAGTTGTCTGAACTAAGCTGCTTTAATGCACCACAACCACAAAGGTCTGTATCTTCCCATGCGCTCCAAAAGGTAATTTCTGGTTTCCGTGATGCTTCAATATCTAGTGCATGGACACTTTCAGGAGGAGTAATTAAATACATATTTTGCAGATGTTCGTCCAGCAGCGCAGCTATTTCAGAACCGCGCAAATCATCCATCTTAATAATCATTATTCCTATACTAATTAATTAGTAAAAATAAGCTTCGATCGAACCACATTCACTAACTGCAATTCCATCCCAGACACCTGCTCTAACATAAACACCATCTGTTCGGGACGCAACAATGTTCCATCATTTGCACAACTCCCCACATATCGCAACTCCACATCCTTATCGCCAGCAACTTTCAACAACTCCAATTCATATAAACGCTCTCGCAAATTGATTTGTGTATTCTTGCCAGATTTAGACTTTTTATTCTGAATAATTTCCTGACTAGCTAACACCGCCGCGATCCAAGCTTCCCACTGGAGCGGTGTTTCGCTAGCTGATGAAACAGTAATCAGATATTCTGCTTTAGTAATTAACGCTGAAGCCGCAGGTTGTTTGAGATCGACGGATTCTACTCGATAGATTGGAATATCTGCGGGTAATTGCGCGGCTAGCTTGGCTTGAAATTCTGCCTCATCCATCATGGTGGTGAGTTCAAAATCGGCGATTTCACCCGTGCTGGTTGAGCCTAATGGTAAAGCATTGGCAATCATGATGCGGGGGGCGGGATGGAATCCCCCACTATAGGTTACGGGAATACTGGCGCGGCGGATAGCTCGATCGAATAATTTGGCTAAATCCAGATGTCCGATTAGGGACATTTTGCCACTTTTGCCATACCAAACGCGCAGCCGCTGAACTTTATCGGTGTTGGGGGTAAATTGTCCGGTGAATTCGGGAATGGGGAGGGGTGGGACGATGACATTGTGCCCGAAATCGGTGCCACACACGCCGCAATGGGAGCAACCATCGAATGAGCAGTCGGGGACAATTCCAGCGGCGAGAGCGCGTTCTAGGTCGTCTTGGAGCCACTTTTTGTCGATACCCGTGTCGAGGTGATCCCAGGGGAGAGGGGCATTGAGGTTGTGGGGGAGGAAGATGGGAGTGTTTGTGGGTAGCGGGGTGGGCAGGGTACCCATTAAGGGCACCCCTACGGATGCTGGTGTGTTAATAGGATCTGTTGGTGCGGATTCGCCTGTGGCTAGGCGGGGCTTGAGTTTTGGAGCGCGACTATTAATGACAGATCCTGGCATGACACTAGGATCTGTAGGGGTATCCCTTGTGGGTACCCCGCCATCTTCGCTACCCACACCAAAGCCCTGCTCGGCGACTGGTGTTTCGGCGGAGATATTTACCCCACCCCAGCCCTCCCCTTGAAAAGGGGAGGGGGTAAGAGAAGAGGACTCGTTCTCAAATACATTCCATTCGCCATTTTCGACGCGGCGATATTTCCAGTCTAAACCAGCTTCGTCGATCGCTTGTGCCCAGGCACCGTAGGCTTTTTCTAGACTTTCCCACCAAGCATCCATGCCTGCGCCGAGTTCCCAGGCGCGTTTGATGACTGGTGCGAGAGATCTGTCGCCACGTCCGACAAAATCTTCCATTGCTGAGATCCGCACGTCGGTATAATTGACCTTAACGTCGCGCAGATTGTAGAACTCATGCTTGAGCAACCGTTGTTTACGATCGAATTCCGTAGTCGAAACCGAGTGCCATTGAAACGGTGTATGGGGCTTGGGCGTGAAATTGGAGATGGTGATATTAAAGTGCAACATGCGTCTACCCTTTGCCCAACATTCCCGCTTGAGCCAGCGCACGGTTTCGGCAATCCCGACGACATCAACATCGGTTTCACCTGGCAAACCGATCATAAAGTAGAGCTTGATCTTATCCCAACCCTGCTCGAAACCCGTCTTCACGCCGCGTAGCAATTCTTCATTCGTCAAACCCTTATTGATAATATCCCGCAGCCGCTGGGTACCCGCTTCCGGCGCGAAAGTTAAGCCACCTTTGCGCGTACCACCGATGATATTGGCGATATCTTCATCAAATCTATCCACCCGCTGACTGGGGAGTGAGAGGGAGATATTCTCATCCTTGAGCCGATTCTTGATTTCCAAGCCCACAGCGGGAAGCGCGAGATAATCCGAGCAACTGAGCGAGAGGAGCGAGAATTCATCATAACCCGTCGATCGCATTCCCGTCTCGATCGCATTGATTACCGCTTCCGGCTCCACATCCCGCGCAGGGCGAGTCAACATTCCAGGCTGACAAAAGCGACAGCCACGGGTACAACCACGGCGAATTTCGATGGTTAATCGATCGTGTACAGTTTCGACATAAGGCACCAACCCGATCGAGTATGCTGGAATCGGGGTAGCTACCCGTCGCAGAATCCGCTCCGGTACATCAGGATGATTGGGCTTGACGTTCCCATCGGGATGCGCGTCGTAGAATTGCGGCACATATACACCTGGAACCTGCGCCAAATCCAATAATAAATCGCGCCGACTCAGCCCCGCATTTTTACCATCTTCAACCACCAACCCAATTTCGGGTAATAACTCTTCCCCATCTCCCAAGGCGATAAAGTCAAAGAAATCCGCATAGGGTTCGGGATTGGATGTCGCCGTCTGTCCCCCTGCAAAAATCAGCGGATAATTACCCACTTCACGTTCGCGCCACGTCAGGGGAATCCCCGCCAGAGTCAACATCTCCAAGATATTCGTCGCCCCCAACTCATAGCTGAGACTAAAACCGAGAATATCAAATTCCGCCAGAGATTTCTGCGACTCCACCCCAAATAATGGTGTCTGAGTATCCCGTAACTTCTGCGCCAAATCTGCTGCGGGAAGATAGGCTCGATCGCACAATTGGCGCGGCTGGGCGTTGATAATACTGTAGAGGATAATATGCCCTAGATTACTCGCCCCAACTTCATAAATCTCTGGATATGTCAGTGCCCAGCGAACTGTCGCACTCTCCCACGGTTTATGCACCGCACCGAGTTCGTTACCGAGATAACGCGCTGGTTTGAGGATTTCAGGAGTAATGAGACTATCTACTGCAACTGCCACGATTTTGCCTCTGGTTCGGATTGTTTGAGCGATTATCTATCGTAGCGCGGATTTGCTTAGGGTGGATTGGGTGGATTTCGATCGACATTTATAAAATTGTGATAAGTTGTAGTGAATATTTTGCAGCCAGATTACTGTATCAAATAAACCATGAATAAGATATTCCACCTATCAACACTGGGTTGTATACTCTCTAGTGCAACTGTTCTGACACTGATAACTTGTACAAATTCAACTGTTGCTACAAATAGTCTTTCCTCGTCACAATCTAATTATCTTAGAAGTGAGATTAGGATAGCTGGAACACTAGAGGATCAAGTTAAGGCGGCAATCGATGCAAAAATAAAAGCTGCTGTTGAATCAAAAGACCCTGATAAGAAATTAGAAGGTGATGTTGCCAATATGCTGGTTAACAATGGATACAAAGTGATTAAATTTGGAGAAAAGTACTACAAGTCTACTGGTGAGCTTGAAGGAGAAATAGATATTGAGACTACTAAAGTTATTGTCGAAGTTACAACAGTGGCAAGTGGTAAAAAAAGCCAGATTGAAAAATACATGACAAGTACTACTCTAAACCCGCTTAAAAAACCAATAATATTATATGCACCAAATTATACTGACACGCCTGCGAAAGACATTACAGCACTTGGAGCATACGTGATTAAAAAGCCATCGGACCTATTTGCAAAAATGACTGAACTTGGAGGAAAATAAGATGCCGAAGAATGTTGCTTTTATGACAGCAGAACAAATTCTGCCAGAATCTTTTTTGGAAATGGCTAAAATTATCGGAGCTAATGATGTTTCCGAGAAACCAGGTGAGAGCCGAATTCATTTAGGTAGAGATAATCAAAATATATGGGCTTACTTCGATCCTGATGAAATTGGATACTTAGAAGCTCCTATTCTCAAACGAATTGAAGCATTAATTCACAATGCTCCTAAAACTTGTATAAATATCGAAATCAGTAGAGAAGGAAATAGCGATCGATTGGCGATAGAATTTGCAAACTATTTATTACACAATTTTTCAGGTGTTGTTTATGACTTTAAGGGAAAGGTATACTCTTCTGCCGAGGTTGCAAAAATGATAATCTGTGAGTCCGAACCAATATTGTAACGGTCAGTTTGCATTGCTTGTGAATCGAGCAGGTTCGATTACCTATCGATCGAGATTAAATTGCATAAACCTGCCCCTACAGGTTGATGGAATCGGATTGTTTTTCTGTGATGTTCGATCTCGATCTTATTTTGGGATTTGTAGGGGCGGGTTTATGCTAGGGAGATCGAAATATACAGATTAACCTTGAACGAACCCGCCCTCACCCACTAGAGATATTCGATTACCTCCGGTAGGCTATACCAACGATCTGATTTATTGATTGTAGATTCGATCGGGGTTGAGAATTGGGGACTCGATCGATGATGGACGATCGATTCTCCTAGCAGAGAGGCTACGCCAACAGCTAAAATGATTGTATAGTTGCACGTTAAACCAACTGAATATTTATGAATGCTTACAAAGTTCGATCGATAGTGATGGCAGATGGTTCGATCGTCCTGAAGGGATTACCTTTTAGCGTTGGTAGATCGGTAGAAGTGATCGTGTTAGATGGTGTATCTGCTCAGGAAGCCACAAGCCCAACGAGACTAGACGAACGCTGGAAATCATTACAAGGCTCTGTCACTCGTTACGACAATCCATTTGAATCAGCTATTCCCCTCGAAGACTGGGATGTGCTGCAATGATCTTGCTCGATACGCATATTTTTATTTGGTGGATCGATGATAGTCCAAGATTATCGAAACGCTATCGGCAAATTATTGAAGAACGGCAAAATGATGGATTAGGTATTAGTATCTATTCTTGTTGGGAAATAGCCAAGCTAGTAGAGTATGGAAAATTAGAATTAAAGTTTTCTATTGATGATTGGTTAGAAATATCCTTGTCTCATCCAAATATTAGCTCGATCGATCTAAGCATTCCAGTTATCATTAAATCGACACAATTACCAGGGTTTCACAAAGATCCCGCCGACCAAATTATTGTGGCGACTTCAATAATTTCAGGGATTCCTCTATTAACAGCAGATGAAAAGATAATTGCTTATCCTGATGTCATAACACTCAGTTGAGATGAAATAGACAAGTGAATAAATTTAGAATTGTCACTTGTAACGATCTTACTGCAACACCTGGAAAATTTTCATCGGCGAGAAAGCGCATAAACTAGGCTGGTATCGGGTAAACTTTTTCTGCCTTGAGAGCTTCACCAGCGTAGCTGAGACAGGCACGAAGATCGTCACTGGTAATCTGATAGTTTGCGAGAATGTCTTCTGTACTCCATCCTTGAGCAAGAAGATCGATGATAAATTCTACAGCTATGCGAGTTCCTTTGACAGTAGGTTTACCAACGAGAATATTGGGTTCGATAACTATTCTTTCTTGCCAGTTCATGATGAATTGTCTCTGTATCACTGCTCTGCTATTTTACCGCGTTGTGCATTAAACAGCCCATCATCCTAGATATATTCGATTACCTCCGGTAGGCTATGCCAACGATCTGATTTATGGATTGTAGATTTGATAAGGGTGAGGATTTTGGGACTCGATCGACGATCGACTTTCCTAGCAGAGAGGTTACGCCAACAGCTAAAATGATTGTGTAGTTGCAAGTTCAACCAACTGAATATTGATGAATGCTTATAAAATTCGATCGATCGAACATCATTATCCACGATCCCATTTCATCAACAATCGATCGAACATTATCATCTACGCACGATCGAACGTAATTCGATATTGGCTGGTGAGGTTGGGCGGGTTCGTTCGCAATTTCTGGAATTTAGCGATGATTTTTAGCATAAATCCACCCCTACAGATCCATGAGATCGGGTGATAAAGCTCACAGCAAGCTGGGCATTTAAAAAATACACTAAATGGTACATGTAAAGTGACAAATCAGATGAACAAAATCTCTACAGCTATAATTATATCTTCTATTATTATGTTCAGTTCTTTAATACATGCTAAACCTTCTCAAGCTGGGGTACGCTGTACTGAATCATGTGGAAGATTTGCAGCAGAGGTTTTCAGGGCGACCTATAACGTCGATCGTAATGATGATGGCTCTGTTAACGGATCTAACGGAACAGGATGGTTGTGGTTATTAGGAGGATTTGGATTGTTCGCTTGCTTTGGAAGTAAAGGCTAATGCAATAAATCAGCTTTATCATACAGCACTTACACCTATTGTGAGATATGGTCTAACGGCTGAAAGTGTTGCTGTAAGTGGGTTGTTTTTCAAATAAGTGTATTTCATAACAACCGGAAGTTCTTTATAGGAAATGTTTATGAAAAAACCGACAGAGAAAAAATTAAGTGCATCAAACAAAAATAATGCACGAGTCAAAATCAACTTCCAACTCGTGCGCCCCAGAACCTAATCTCCTAACCCACTAGCTTCTTAACCGCAGCCATAATTCCCACAGGATCGATACCCTGATGGGGGAACTGCTCCCACAGACCACCACAACCCTCGACGTGCGTACCGAGGTGATTGTAATTTGGCTTATAACCGCGCTCCAATAACTGCGAACCGAAGCGACTGCCTAAACCAGTTTTGCGGTTGAAAGATTCGACGACTAATACCATTGGTGATTTACCAATTTTTGCCATCATCTCTTCATCGATCGAATTCAATGTTGGCTTATTAATTAGACCGATATCAATGCCTTCTTGTTTGAGGCGTTCGACTGCATCTAGGGATCGATATAAGGCTTCACCAAAACTGACGATATAGCCTTGAGTTCCTTCACGAATTACTTCATCTTTACCGGAGACAAATTTATAGTCGCCGCCGAAGAAATCCTGACCATTTGTATCTAAAATCGCGGGTACTTTAGAACGAGTCGAGAATACAAATCGCAAACCTGGATTGTGGAAAATTGTTTCCAAACAGGCGCGCATTTGATGGGGGTCGGCGGGGAAGTAGAGATTGGTGGCAAAACCGTCGCTCAAACCATTATCGGCGAACATGTTGTTCAAACCGAAGTGACAGGTGTTGTCTGCCATATCGTCGATCCCAGAGTGGGAGAAGTGGCTGAGGACGTTGGAATTGTTCAACCGCGCCATCGTGATTTCGGAAATACACATTTCTAGGAACGCGCTGAAGGTGCCGAAAATCCCTTGTTTGCCTGCTTCCATGCCGAAACCAGCGGCGGCGGAGAAGTTACCGCGCTCCATGATGCCGGAGGAGATGAAGATGTCAGGATAGGCATCGTGAATCTTTTTCAGACCGCAGGAGCCTTCGAGGTCGCTATCGATGACCTTGACTTTTTCGACGCGCTCCGCTGCGCTCATCCGTCCGAGGATGGCGACGGCGGCATCGCCAAAGACGTTGCGGTTGGCATCCCATTTGTCGCTCGAACCCAGGAAGGTGTATTCATTCTTGGGTGCGACGATGCCTTTGAGGTGGTCGGCGGCGGCTTGTTGGCTGTGGGATTCGAGATATTCGATCGCTAGTTTGACCGAGATTACGTCGTGTCCGTGAGTTTGACCTTCTAAACCGACGATGCCAGGACACATGGGGCGATGATTGATAATCGCGATCGGTCCAGCAGTATTGACAGCTTGACAGATTCGTGCATACAGGTCATCAATATCTTCGCCGTTGCCTTCGAGAACGTGCAAACCGTGACCGAGTAGAGTTTTAGCGGTAGTTGTACCTTTGAGATAAGTGGACGGATGACCCGCGATCGTTACGTCATTATCATCGATAATCAGTTTGACATTGAGATTCTGGGCGACGGCTAACCGTGCGGCTTCAGCGTCGTTACCTTCTTGCTGGGAACCATCGGAACCCAAGCAGAAAGCGATTTTATTCGGGTTCGCCATCGCTACACCGTTGACGTATGGCCACATGTGACCCAATCGACCGGAACTGAATTTCACACCAGGGGTAAAGCCGAGTTCGGGGTGTCCGGGTAAGTGGGAATGGGCGGCGCGGTATTCCATCAACCGTTCGGCGGGTAAGTCACCATTGAGGGTAGACATCAAGTACTGAGTCGCCACGCGGTGTCCGGCTTCATCGAAAAAGATGGGGACGTATTTCTCCGCCGCGCCGCGAAAGAGGGCATCGAGAATCATTACTTCAGGTACGGTGTCAAATGGGCCACCTGTATGTCCACCCACGCCGCGCGCTGCACCTGTGGCGGTGAAAAAGACGATCGCATCGCGACAGAGTTGGATATTGGCAATCAGGGTCGCTTTTTGTTCGGGAGTTAGTGCGGGCTTGCTGGCATCGAGGCTGATGCGCTGGTACTTGGTAAGATCGATCGGAAATGTAGTCATAATTTATTAGTTAGATATTATGTTGTGAAAAATGCTTTTATACGACTGGGCTGGATTCCAGCGGTGTAATTATTCGATCGCTGCGTCCAGTTTATCACCCGAAGGATCGAGACTTGTGCCGACTTGGATGGGACGATCGAGCTAGATATTTGGGTCCGATCGATCCAGGCAATAATGTTATGATGTTTTTTCGGCTCGTAACCTACATCAGTCGTGGTTACTTGCAGACTACTTTCAAGCTATATTGAGGACGATCGATGGTTGCTGCATCTGATTCTATTACCGATCTCGACATTTCAGCGGCTCTAGAGATTAATCCCGATTTGAATTTTGATTTACCCGATCCCGACGATGAAGCTGTAGACGATTTTAATTTTCGTCAACGGGTGGATGAAGCCTGGACTGTGTGCGACAGATTCGATTTGCAAACCGAGATTTGGCGAGGGCGGATCCTGCGGGCAGTGCGGGACAAGGAAAAGAAAGGCGGCGATGGACGCGGACAGGGTTTTCTTAACTGGCTCAAAGATCGGGAACTGAGCAAAAGTCAGGCGTATTCGTGGATCGAGCTGGCGAATAGTGCCGATACCCTGATGGAAAATGGAGAACTATCTACCGCTGCCCTGAGAAATTTTAGTAAACGTGCATTTGTCGAAACGGCGAAATCATCGCCGGAAGTGCAGCAATTAGTTACTGATGCAGCGGAGCGGGGCGACCATATTACCCGCCGTGAAGTCCGACAACTCTCAGATGAGTGGATGGCGATGAGTTCGGATCTAATTCCTGATGAAGTCAAGGAACAAGCGGCATCTGGAGCGACTCCACCGCGTTTTATTGCGCCTTTAGTCCGTGAAATGGAAAAACTACCCGAAGCTCACCAAAATGCGATCAGGGACGAAATAGCTGCCAATCCCGACCTTGATAATATTAAGTTAGTTACTAGCAATGCTCGGAGCCTGTCTAAATATCTCGATGCTGGCGCACAGGTGCAAGTATTGAATGATTCTAAGGTCGATCTGCCGATGGCATTGGAAGAAGCGATGCGGGTGGGATGTCTGCCTGTGGCTGCTGATGTGCTCAAGCAAGCCGCTCAGTTGGAGCAGACGATGACTAAGTTCTATCTGACTTGGAAACGGTTGGGGAGTCTGGTCGATCGATTGTACGTTGATACTGGTGCTAGTACACCTAATCTTCGATCGCTCATCGCCTGCGTTGAGCGGTTGTCTAGTGAAATTGTAGAGGTGCCGTTGGATGATAGTGGCGAGAACTCAATTCGGTTACGGGTAATGAAAGGGGAGTAAATCTGTAGGTTGGGTTGAAGAATGAAACCCAACAGCCACACCAACATCATAGAAATGTTGGGTTTTCTCCAGTGGGAGACGCTCCGCGAACGATGCTCAACCCAACCTACCCAAAAAGATTTGGCTACCCACTGGGTATTCAGGAATCGATCGATGAAAGCGTTCTGGTGAATTGTTTGCTTGACGACTATATATATCCCTTTTATAGTGAGAGTAGTTGTTATTGAGCAAATTAAAAGTGGGACGAAAGAAGCTAGATCGCCAAGAATTTCACGCACGAGTAGCACCAGAAACGGTCGATCGACTCAAAAGTTTAGCCTCATCGTTAGGTTATCAACACGGCGGACAAGGTTCGATCGCTCAAATCTTAGATGCGGTAGCTCAAGGTAAAATCATCTTGGTACCAACAGAAAAAATACTCAGCAACTTAAAATAAATGGGATATAATTAAATAAATTAGTCGAGCACTTTAATCGAAATGCAAACCGAACTGGAACAAGTCCTCGCATCCATCTCCGATCTCAAAGTATCCATCTCCGATCTCAAAACTGACTTCAGAGATCTCAGAGCAGAAGTAAAAGCTGATATCAAAGAAGCCAAGATAGATGCCAAGCTTTTCGATACTAAATTCAACTACTATCAACAAGCAACTCAATGGGTGATTGTCCTGGCATTTACCTTGATTGTGGCGGCAACAGCAATCACGATCTTCTCCAGTGTTTTTGCTTTCAGATAGATAGCTACCCACAATCAAAAAGGTCGAGGGAGAAAACTTTTCTCACTCGACCTTTTAAAGATATTTAGAAAATCACACTAACTGTAATTCTATTTTCCGAGCATCAATCTCGTATCAACTCCAGGCGTGTAGTTAACTTGACCTTTGCTATCGTTGAGGATTTGAGGTGTGAGTAGAACTACGACTTCTTGACGCTGGCTAGACTTGTTGGTGCTGCGGAACAGCGCACCGAGGATGGGGATATCACCGAGGATTGGCACCTTGGAGACACTGGTTCGATCGGATTCTTGGATGATTCCCGATAGAATCAAGGTTTGACCATCCCGCAGACGAATTTCACCAGAGTTCATCGTCCGTGATTGCAACAGGGCAATGTCCCCATCTGGGGTGGTTACAGTGCTACCGATAGAAGATACAGTAGGTACTACCCCAACGGAGACATAACCATTGTCATCGATCCGATTGACCAAGATATCCAGGCTCAAACCAGCTTGCTTGATGATTGGCTCTTTGGTACTTGTGGTCGCACCTGTGCCCGCAACTGAGTTGATTTTGAATCCACCAAATACATCTTGGGTCAGATTAACAGTAGATTTTTGACCTTCTTGAACTACTAATGTAGGATCGGTCAAGATCTTGCCATTACCGCTGATGATTTGAGCTTGGAGGGTGGATAAGAACTTGCTAGGAACCTGATAGTTTGTAGGTAATGCGTAAGTATTGGTCTGGAGTGTTGGGACGGCAGTATTATATTTCGCTAGTGTGGCAGGGGTCGTTATGACGGCGGGTGTCGCTGGGATGAAAGGTGTAAGTTGACCCCCCGCAGCATTGAACGTCGCTGCGCGCTCAGGTTGTGCAGGCGTGATTACCGCAGGTATCGCTGGGGTAAGTACTCCTCCAGGAGCAACAAATTGACCTGTTGTTTCGCTAACTCTATAGCCAGTATCAGCAGCCTTAAATTCAGTTACGCCAGGGAGATAAGGATTAGATTCAGTTCCAAAGCTAGGGCGAGGAACATTACCCTGCCCGCTGATAACAGGCAATCCACTTAGAGGATCGGTGATGGTGTTGAGACCAGTTTGAGAACTCAAACCGCCATTCGGTTGATAGTCACGGAACGTTCCACTACCGCCAGGTAAGCTAAGTGCGCCAGTGGGAACACCATTGATTAGATTATTGATCTGACCATTGCTTGCAGGAGTGGAGCCACCATAGTTGTAAGCTGCGGCACCTTTGTCAACTGAGAGGAAACCATCACCAACTTTGAATGACAAGCTATTGCTGAGAAGATCGGCGTTGGAAAGGTTGACATCAACGATCTTGACGTTGAGGGCAACTTGACGACGACGGGCATCTAATCGAGTGATCATTGCCGAAGCAATTTCTACCTTGCGCGCTGTACCAACCAAAGTGATTGAGTTAAGACGTTCGTCAACGTTGACAGCCAGACCACGTAGTAGGGTCGGTGCATTCGCAGTGGTGATACTGGTAATACCAACTTGGATCGATTTTTTGATGCTGGTTTGGCTTACTTCACCTATCTTGAGAGACTCTGATGTAGTTGTCTCTTGAGGGAGTCTGGCTTCCGCACCTTGAGCTGCCAAAAAGGCAGCAGCAGAAGGAGCAGAAACTTGGTTGACTCTGAGAGTACGGACGACGTTTTCTTGAATTGAGTCAGGTAGTTTTGGCCCGACAAAAACAGTCCTGCCAACCCGAACGGCTTCGTAACCACTGAGCTTGAGGACATAGTTAAATGCACTCTGGACTGGCTCATTGCGGAGATTGAGCGTGATTTTTGGTTCAGCTTTGGCTGCACTACCTGCGGCTGTTGCGTTATTTTTATCATCAGGATTGGTTGCCATATAAGCCAAATTCAGACCAGCAGTTTGGATCAGGCTTTCTAATACTTCCCGAATTGGCGCATCTTTCAATACCAATTTAGAAACGTTCTTATCGCTGCCCAAATTGACAGTATTGGAGGTGATCGCATCTAAGTTAGAGACGCTGATATCTCCGACTGGTGGTGCAATCGCACGAGGCATATTAGGACTTGCTAGTCCTACGCCAGGAGTTGGGGTGACACCATCGATCGTGATCCGAGGATTGGGAACGAGGGGTTGTTGCGTTGGGGCTGGGGGTGGTGGAGGTGTTTGGGAAATTAGATTGCTGAGGGGGTTTTTGGTGTCTGTTTGAGCAGGTTCGGCTGCTGCGTTGACATTAGTTGCTGATAGTGCGGCAACTGCGCTACCCATGACAATACTTGTAATGATATTTCTACGTTTGCTCACTTTTTAGATCTCCTATTCCAGGAAAATATTTACGGGGTTTAATTTAATCACTAGCGATCGATTAGTGTGATTCTTGATGATAGAAGCGACACTAAACTATTTCTAGCTTACTTTTTAGGTGGGGGTGGGGGTGGAGCGACAGCCGCTTGTTCGGCTGAGTTCATCGGAATTATGGCTTGAATTTTGAAGGAAGTTTGGATTGCTGCTTCAGGTGCGGGAATGATTTTTCCTTGAGCGTCTACGGCAATCTTTTGATTTCCTTTGTCTACATCCGCCTTAAAATCTTTGACAATCAGCAGTTGATCCAGTCGTTCGATCGTGCGTAAGATCGATTGAACCTGTTCAAAGTTGCCTTTGACAGCAATACTCACTCCTTTGCGTTTGATTTTGTTATTGAGTCCGGCACCAAGTGAGCTGTCTGTGACAACAGCGGCACCACTACTACCGCCACCAGCTACAGGTGCATCTGGCGAGAACTTCTGGAGTTCTCCTTGGCGGATATTTACTAGTTTGTTGAGATCTAGTAGTAGGGTGTCCAGCTTTTTATCACTGGCAAATAGTCCCATGACTACTTGTTTTTGGGCGTTGGCTCGATCGAGACTCTGTTCGGCAACCGCAATTTTTTTAGCGTTGTCTTTGCGCTGCTGAATTTGATTTTGAGTTTCAGATAGCTTGGTTTCTAGTTCCTGATTTTTCGCCAATTGCGGTTGCAAGGAGGTGGCAATAAAGTATCCAGAAATACCAATACCGATGACGGAAATACCGATCCCAACGATCGCCGGACTAAAGGTAATCCCAAATACTGATGGATATGTTGGTGCAGAAATAAAGGATGTATTACTAACCAAATCGCTTTCAATTAAATCGCTGTTATATGTCATGGCTTGATCACCTGCTGTTGTTGAAGACTTTTGAGTCGAGCTACCAAACCGACAGCACCTTTGCGTTCTAATTCGCCCATCAGGTCTGCCGCAGGGATGCGTTTGAGGGTAGTTTGAATTTTGTATTCAACTAGGCGCACTTCTAGTTTCTTTTGCTTAACGGGGACAATTGGAGTACCCGTCGCTGTAACTGTGGCGGCTGGTTCCGCTGATACGGGTTTGATCTGCTCGACAGACATCGGTGCCATCATGCTCGTACTGAGCAATTGGGTTTCGTCAGGGTTGAAGAAAGCTGATTGCTTGAGCGTCAAGATGAAGTTGTTGACTTCATCAAAGGATTTGGCGGTGCCAGTAATATCTAGCTTGGTAGTCGGTACATCGGCGGCTAGTGGAGCTGCTGGGGCGACTGGAGCTGCGGCTTTGGTTCCAGGGAACTTGGCTGCGATCGAATCTTCCAATGTTGGATAGGTTGTGATGCCGCCTGATGCTGCTGGAGTAGCTGCTGGTGCCGGAGTCGCTGCTGGTGCTGGAGTTGCCGCTGCGCCTGGTTTGGCTTCAGGATTGGGAGGAGTGGAAATCTTTGCTGCCAATCCGCCGCTGGGTGCTGGAGCTGCCGCAGGTGCTGCTGCTACTGGAGCAGTGCCTTTGACCTCGGTTTGAACGACACTAGCAATCTGCACGCCTTGGGGAATACTTTCCCGCAAGTCTTGGAGCACAGCAGACCAGGGTTGAATCTGGTTAAAGACGCTGGCAAAAGATTGACTTTCGTCAGTGACTTGGGCTACTTTGCCATTGATTTCGGCTAGCCGTGCGTCTTGAGCTTTGAGGCTGCCTAGTTTTGCGTCTAGATCCTTTTGTCTAGCTTCGAGTTTGGTGGTTTGGTCGCCTAGCCACCACCAACCGCCGCCAGTGGCAAGCAGAGCCAGTGCGGCAATGCCTACACCGACAAACATTGGTATTTTGCTATATTTGCGGGGGGCAATGGATGTCTCCCCACTAAATTCAGTTGGCTGGTCTGTTTGGAATTCTGCCCGTTCGCGCAGTAAATTGATATCGATACTGTACATATTTTTAGACCTCGCGCATTCCTAAGCCCAGAACTACTCCGAGTCCAGGTCGTTGACTGATGGGGATATCCATTTCTGGCTCTAAACCCAATCCACCGATGGGATCGACTTGGGTCGTAGGGATACTCAATCGCTGGGTGAAGAACAGATCGAGCTGTCCCAATCCGCCACCTGGCCCTGCTAGTAGCAGTTGTTCGAGTTTGAAGTCTTGGCCGTTGTGACTCATATAGAAGTCGATACTGCGACGGACTTCATCGGCTAGTTCGGCGAGAATTCGCATCATGGCTGCCATGCCAGGATTAACATCGTCCATGTTTGCACTAGTCTGAATGCTACTAACTGGAATATCGGGAATGGTGATATCTTGGAGTGCTTCCGAACTCCTAGTCACAGGTAGATTCATCGCACTGCTCAAAGCTTCTTGAAGTTGAAATGTGCCGATCGGAACTGTCCGGTTAAACTGCGGAATTCCATTGACAACGATCGCAATTTCGGTACAGTCGAATTCGATATCGATTAGAACTACTGCTTCTTGCGGTGCAAATTGACGCAGTTGTTCTTTGATCGTGCGTAAGACTGAAAAGCTACTAATTTCTAGCGTTTTTACTTTTAGTCCAGCATGTTTAAAAGTCTCGATATAACTATCGGTAATTTCTTTTCGAGTTGCTGCCAACATTACTTGGACTTTATCCAAACCGTCTTCGTCTACGATGAGATCGAGTTTTTGATAGTCGAGATCGACTTCTTCGCGCGGGTATGGTAAATATAGTGCTGCCTCTTGATTGAGAATCAGATCGCGGATTTCTCGATCGTTCAATTCGGCTGGTAAGGGAATCAACTTGATCGTTGCTTCCCGCATTGGCACCGAGGTGGAGACATGGGTTGCCTGGATTTTATTCTCAGCCAAGGTAGCGCGAATCAGGTCGCCCAGTTCTTGGGTATTGACAATTCTGCCTTCCTCAAAAATTCCTTCAGGAACTTCAGCGGAACAGAGATGTTTGAGCGTGAGATCGGCACCTTTTTTTTGGAGTTGGGCAATGTTGATCCGTTCGGATCCAAGTTCGATCGCCACTCCATTACCTCGCCGAGGAAATAGATTTTTTAATCGATTCAGCATATAAATTTGTTACTCATAGCCTGGAATATGCCACTGGGGAAAAGTAGCGAAGACGGTTAGATAATTTAACGAAAGTAAACTCTAGAAAGTTGGTAGAAGATAGTTTTAATCTTTCTCGATCGATCTCGACCGGAATTATTTAGCTATTTGATTCCTCTCTACTTAAATTACCCTCATCGACCTATAGAAATTAACATTGCCAATAATTTTCTTTTGGTTTTTTTGGATCTATGTTTCAGATTGCCCACACACTATCCATTTCCGCTGCCTCCCCGATCTCTCCAACTTCAGCTACTTTGTGGTTTAACAAGGGTTATCATGGAGATGCTCGATTCCAAGCACTCAAATCGCCGAAGAAGGTCGCAAAGCCTTTAAAATCAAGCCGATCGAGAATTTAAGTAGGTAACTATGTCAGTATCCCCAGCACCTGTCGTCTCACCATCTTTACTCGTTAGCATCGCCGCAACCCCTTGGCTGGTAGCGATTGTTACGCTCAATACTGCCAGCGGTCTGCTCGAACAGTTAGGATTGGCCAGCGAGGAAATCTTTCGCGGTGACAGGTTGCCCGTATTGCATCTTCCTGTTAGTGAATCATCCTCGACAGATCGCAATCCCAGCTAATATTTACTCTCCAGCCTAAACCCTAAAGCCTAAAGCCTAAATCCATACCGCGAGCAACTGTAATATGCATCCGCTACCCCACCTCTCGGAACCAGAATTGATGGTCATGACACCATCTAATCTATTACTCAACCATCGACTCAAGGTAATCGAAGACTTGTGGGAACGAGTACTGCGGGATGCCTGCGGCCAAGATTTGGTCAATTTGCTCAACCAATTGCGCGAAATGTGTTCGTCAGATGGCAGTGCTTCAGAGCCGCTATCACAAGAAGTCCACCAACTGATCGAGCAACTAGATCTCAAGGATGCGATTCGTGCCGCCCGTGCCTTCGCGCTCTATTTTCAATTGATCAATATTGTCGAGCAACACTATGAGCAGTGCGAACAGAAGCTAGCCCTCAAGCTGTCTCAGCACTATTCGGAGCCAGTTCCCTCAACGAAGGAAACTAGTGCTCGATCCGAAACATTTGCCCCACTGGGTGCGGAACTCCTCGAAAAAAATTGGCAAGCATCGGGCGCACCCCAAAAAGATCGCGGTACATTTACCGCCCTATTTCCACTGCTCAAAGCTGCCGGAGTGCCGCCACAACAGGTGCAAAGACTATTTGATGAACTCGACATCGGTTTGGTATTTACCGCCCACCCGACGGAGATCGTGCGGCATACAATCCGCGATAAACAACGCCGTGTGGCTCAAATCCTCGAAAAACTCGATCGAGCCGAGGAAGACATGGCGCGTCTGGGAATCTCCTCCTCGTGGGAAGTCACCGAATTGGAAGGTCAATTACTCGAAGAAATTCTGCTGTGGTGGCGGACGGATGAACTCCATCAATTTAAACCGACGGTATTGGATGAAGTGGACTACACACTTCATTACTTTGAGGAAGTCTTATTCGATGCAATTCCCAAACTATCCCAACGGTTGAGTCTCGCCCTCAAACAGTCTTTTCCCCATCTCAATCCACCCAGCAATCGCTTCTGTCGGTTTGGCTCCTGGGTTGGCTCCGATCGAGATGGCAATCCCTCAGTCACACCCAAGATCACCTGGCAGACTGCTTGCTATCAACGCGGAATCGTCCTCAAAAAATACATTAAATCAGTGCGCGGATTGACTAATTCGCTCAGTCTTTCCCTGCATTGGAGTAATGTTTTACCAGATTTATTAGAATCTTTAGAGCAGGATAAAGCCCACTTCCCAGAAATCTATGACGAGCTAGCAATTCGCTATCGTCAAGAACCCTATCGACTCAAACTCACCTATATTATTGAGCGACTCTCCAATACCCTCGACAGATCTCGCCAAGTAGCTGACTGGGATAGTTTGCAGTTGCCCAAAGCCGAACAAAATTTCCACACTTGCTACCATTCTGGTGCCGATTTTCTGAAGGAATTAGGATTGATTCGCCTCAGCTTGCAACAGACTGGTTTAACTTGCCAAGCTCTAGAAACATTGATCTGTCAGGTGGAAATCTACGGCTTTAATCTCGCCCAGCTAGATATTCGCCAAGAGAGTAGTCATCATGCCGATACGATCGCCGAAATTACCAATTATCTCCAGGTATTGCCCCAATCCTATCACGACCTCTCCGAAGCCGATCGAGTCACCTGGCTCGTTCGGGAACTCCAAACCCGTCGCCCCCTGATTCCAGGCGAACTCCCCTTCTCACCCAAAACTGTCGAAACTGTCGAAACATTTCGGATGTTGCGGCGGCTCCATCAGGAATTTGGTGCCGAAATCTGTCAAACCTATGTGATTAGTATGAATCGGGATGTGAGTGACATTCTCGAAGTCTTACTCCTGGCAAAGGAAGCCGGACTATACGATCCAGCGACTGGAATTACCAGCATCCAAGTAGTCCCCCTATTTGAAACCGTCGAAGATCTCAAAAAAGCTCCGATTGTAATGCAGTCCCTATTTGAGCTGCACCTGTACCGCTCCGCTCTCACTGGCGGCTATGAACCCACCCCTGCTAATGCCATCCCTGGCTTAGTCCCCGATCTCCAAGAAGTGATGCTGGGCTACTCCGATAGTAATAAAGATGCCGGATTCCTCAGTAGCAACTGGGAGATCCACAAAGCCCAAAAAGCCTTGCAATCGATCGCCGAGAAATTCGCCGTCAAGCTGCGGATTTTCCACGGCAGAGGGGGAAGCGTCGGACGGGGCGGTGGGCCATCCCACGAGGCGATTTTAGCCCAACCAGGACAGAGTATTAATGGGCGGATCAAGATTACCGAACAGGGTGAAGTCCTCGCGTCTAAGTATTCCCTCCCCGAACTCGCACTATACAACCTCGAACAGGTAGCCAGTGCGGTAATTAAAACCAGCCTCATGTCTGGCGGCATCGATGATATCGAACCCTGGAATGAGGTAATGGAAGATCTCGCCGACAGGTCTCGTACCCACTATCGTGCTCTAGTATACGATTGTCCCGATCTAGTTAACTTCTTTCATCAAGTTACCCCGATCGACGAAATTAGTCACCTTCAAATTAGCTCCCGTCCCGCCCGTCGCGGTGGTAAACGCGATCTAGCCAGCCTCCGCGCCATTCCCTGGGTATTTAGCTGGACTCAGAGCCGCTTCCTCCTCCCCTCCTGGTATGGTGTCGGTGCCGCCCTCCAAGAGTTTGTCGCCGAGGCTCCCGCAGAGAACTTTGAGCTACTCCAAGGCTTCTACCGCAAATGGCCATTTTTCCGCATGGCTATTTCCAAAGTAGAAATGACAATCTCCAAAGTCGATCTCCAAATCGCTCGTCACTACATGGAAGAACTCTCCCATCCAGATAATCGAGAGCAGTTTGAGGTATTGTTCGATCGCATCACCCAAGAGTACAATCTTGTCAAAGACATGGTATTGCGGATCTCTGGACACGAAAAATTCCTAGACGACAATCCCGAACTCCAACGATCGATTCAACTCCGCAATGGTAGCATCGTCCCCCTGGGCTTCCTCCAAGTCTCCCTCCTCAAGCGTCTCCGTCAACACGGCGGCGCAGGCATGATCTACTCTCGCTACAGCAAGAAAGAACTCCTAGATGGCGCACTGCTAACCATTAATGGGATTGCAGCAGGCATGAGAAACACCGGATAGATCTGTAGGTTGGGTTGAAGAATGAAACCCAACACACCTAACTCAAACTCTCTAGAGTGTTGGGTTTTGCGGGATTCAACCCAACCTACAAGCTACTCCCAACTCCTAACTCCCAACTCCCAACCAAATCATTAATGTGGAAAATCACCATCAACTGCTCCGCCGACGACTGGCGGATTAACGGCACAGCTTTTAAAGATCTTGTCGCCAAATATCCAGCCACATTACTATCATCAAAAAAGATGCATGGTGACGAACGACGAATTATGGAATATCAGCTCGAAAACGTCAGTGATGCCGAAGATTTTACTGACGAATGTATGACATTGGCAGGCTTTATAGCAGCGTTTGAATCACTCTAATTTATTGCTTAAGTAATTGTCGATCGATATTTGTAGACTGGAGTGAAGTACGATCGAGAGACACTCCCACTTGATATATTTTCCAAGCATTCGAGCAATAATTCTATTGAATTACTCCTAACTCAATGGCTCAGTACAAACACGACAGGTTTTTTAAGTTCTACGTTCAAGCTCTATATAAAACTAAGGGCGAAACGCGAAAAAACATCAAAGTGATGAACGATGAGGAGCTAGAAATCGATTGTATGTTTTTAGCCCAATCTGACAAATTGGGCTGGCAACAGGAGGATTTAGGACTATTTGACCGCTTGATGAAAAAGCATCCGACGATTATAATTGAGCACTACAGCTCTTATCTCAATCAGAAGAATATTAATATTTCCATTACCAGGAAAAATCTCTACTGGGAGCCAAAGGAATCGGAATTAATCGAAGCTGCTCGGATTGAGTTGCAACTGAAGAAATCCGAGCCGTTATCGCAAGATGCAAGAGCGCAAATTGAAGTTCAAAATCCGTTTACTTGGGTGTTAGCGGTAAATTGTAGCGATAAGTTATTGAGTCTGTGCGAAGCTAAACCTTCAACTGAATATGGATCGGGGGTGTATGAGTTATCGAAATTCCTGCGGATGGGGATTGTTATTATTGATAAATTAGAGGATGGTGAAGATACGCTGTGGCTGAAGATGTTGGGGAATAAGGATTCAGCGCGGCAGGCGTTTGGGGAGATAGATCGGCTAGCCCCAAATAGACGGGAGAAAAATGATATAATGAGGACAAGCTTGAAGTATTGTGTCTACTTGCGGGGATTGCCAACAGAGAGTTTGACTGAAGAGGAGCAAGAGTTTATGAGAACTATGGAACAAGTCGATGCTTGGTATGAGGCTGAGATTGCTGAAGCCGAGCAGAAAGCTAAGCAGAAGGCTAGGCAGGAAAATCAACAAGAGATTGCTCTCAATTTGTTAAAGGAAAATGTTCCTTTGGAGATTATCTCGCGCACAACTGGAATTACGATTTCCGAATTGGAAGGCTTCTGTGCAGGCAGAGGCTACACCAACGTTAATGATCGATTATAGCTCTTCCGCTCTCAACCAGGAAATAACTAGACGATTACCTCCGGTAGGCTATGCCAACGAATCTTAAACTCGATCGATCTCAATATCACAATCGAGTATCATCATACCCGATCGAGTAATACTGGAGCTAGCGATCGAATCTAAACATGTCGAGCGATTTAAACGAGCTAGTTATCCCAATCTTAGCGATCGTTTACATCACAATCGATCCAAATAAATATAATCGACGATGCCATCCAAATATTAGCATGGTTGATTGAGCCTCAAGCCAACTATAGATCTCCATCTAGGTCTATTTTTTGTATTTGTCGATCTTGTCTTGTGGGCTGCCTACGGATCTGATGTGGGATACAAGAGAATTTTATAAGTATCTGCCGTGGGTTTTGTTGCTTGAGCTACCGCCTGATCTAGATCCTTGAGTGAATATCGATCGCTAATCAAGGCATCCACATCAATGCGATGATTGAATACTAGATCTGCTGCCAATGCTTGCACCCTAAATGAAGAACTATAGCTACCCATTAGATCGATTTCCCGTCGATACAAAATGTTGGGATTAATCGGGATTTCTAGTTCATCGGGAAACTCAGCAAAAAATAAAATCTTCCCACCTTTGCGGGTGCAATCTAAGGCTTGAAAAAATGCTTTGTCACTGGGGACAGCCAGGATCGATGTATCTACGCCCAAGCCGCCAGTTAGAGCTTGAATTTTAGCCGTCAGATCGGGATCTCGTGCGTCGAAAGCTGCTTCTGCGCCTACCGATAAAGCCTTCTCCACTCTAGCGGGAATCAGATCGGTTGAAATTGCCCTAGCTCCAAAATGTTTAACCAGCATGATAAACATTAAACCAATTGGTCCCGCGCCAGTAATTAAAACTGTATCGCCAGCTTGAATATTCGCTTTTTTAACAGCTTTGAGACAGCAGTTTGTTGGCTCTACAAAACTCGCTTGTTCGTCGGTAACTCGATCGGGAATTGGAATCAAACCGCCATTGCGAACAATATGTCCTGGCACTTTAACATATTCCGCAAAACCGCCACCACTGGGGGTGAATCCGGCGGTGGTGGTAATGTTTTTGTAGACATCACACATCGAATAATTCTCGTGCAGGCAATAGTTGCAGTGCATACAGGGAATATGATGCATCACGACTACCCGCTGCCCGACTTGCCAACCTTGGACATCAGCACCTACTTGACTAATCACTCCAGCGGTTTCATGTCCGAAAATTCGGGGTGGTTCGTAGAGTGGGTAGAGGATTTTTTTAATGTCTGATTGGCATAGTCCTACAACCTTTACTTGCACTAGGACTTCATCTGCGGCTAGTTCGGGAATGGGAATGTCTTCGTAGCTAAGATTATTGACTCCACGAAATACTTGGGCTTTCATTTTAGTGGTTTAGTGGTTTAGGGGTTTAGTGGTTTAGTTTAGATCTGTAGGTTGGGTTGAAGAATGAAACCCAACACACCCAGACAAAGATCTAGATCTAAGACTTATTCAATTATTTTGATGTTTCCAATAATTCAAACAGCCCGTCATCCAGCTCGTAGCCCAGCATCTGAGTCATGAATTTGAGTCTAGCGCGATCGTCGATCTGTTGAATTTGAAACCAGTTGGTAAGTAAAAATACACGGTGCATCACCCATAGCTCCAAGGCTTCGGGATTGTACTGGATGCCATCCTTGAGGCTAAATTGATGGGGAATTAGCATGGCGACGTATCTAGCTAGTTCACCAGCTTGCCAGTCAAGCAGGAGCGGCAGATAGGGATAGTGAGCATCGAGCCGCAGAAACCACAGCCGGATTTCGGGGATTTCTGATAGTTCGCGCGGATCTTGAGGATCTAGGGGGTAATCGATCGAGAATTTAAGTTCCAGGTTAAATTGTTTGGGGCTGATGTCTAGCCACGACTCGATCGTCTTTTCGATGAGTGATAGGTCTAAATTCCCGATTGCATCACTGCCAACACTAATGGTTGTCATAGTTTGGAGAGCTAGTATAAATAATTTATGAATACTAAACGTAGTTTAAATTAACATTATAAATGTTAAGATACTGGAAAAATTGCCAAATCTAGATAGGATCCACATATTAAAAGAATCAGATTGTCTAGTTCCCAGATTCAGTGTGACGTGATGCTGTTGTGACCAGTCAGTCTCAAGCTATAAAAAATTATATTTTTACAAATTAACAACCGATATTTATTTTTTGGAGAAATGACTCATGCAAAACAGTAGACGGCACAAGATTGGGAATCAACTAGCTTCTGTCTGGAAGAAATTTCAGCCGCGTCAAAAGTCAGCCAGTAGAGAGGGCGATCGATCCGATCCGCCGAGGCAGACAACTGAGGCTGGGGACAACCTCGCCCATTCAGGTGAAAATAGCAGCCCCAAAGCTGCTGATACTCTGATGAATATTCCCCGCCGCGATCTCTTTAACGAGATGGTGGCACCGATTAGTAAGCTCAACTTACCAACGGTTCATGTCGAACCGTTGTCGGCATTTTGGGCAGTCCTAGCTGCAATGGTTGGTGGAACAGGGATTACTAGTTACTTGCTCCTGATTGCGGTACCGCCCACACCTAATTGTCAAGGTGTTCTGCCAATCTCTGTTGATAGCGAACGGCTGTATTGTGCTCAAGTTGGAGCTGAGACAAAGGAATTGCCAAAACTGCGGAGCGCGGTTAATCTGGTTCAAAATTGGACAGATCGCCATCCACTATATGCAGAATCTCAACGGTTGCTCAAATCTTGGTCGGAAGATTTGATGAGAATTGGTCGGAAGCAGCTAAATGAAGGTAGTATCGAGCAAGCGATCGCTACTCTGAAAATTATTCCATATAGCAGTCCGATTTACGATCGCAGCCAAGAGACAATCGTCAAGTGGTCGGCTCAAGCTCAAGATAGTAGCAGAATCGATACTAGATTTGAGCAAGCAATGAAGACTGGTGACTGGAATCAAGCATTTGTGGTGCTGCAATCGGTACAGCAAATGAAGGGGACTTATTGGAGTGGCTACAAATATGACAAGATGGCTTCCAAACTCGCCAGAGAGCGGGATGGGTGGGACAGATTGCAAGAAGCCAAGGATGCTCTAGAAACTAAAGATGGTGATGACTATAATGTCCGCGCCAAACGGATTGCCCTAGCAGTCAAAGCAGCAGCCAAGAAGGAGAAAGTAGTCGAGGCACCGTTGCCAAAAGATCCCGCACCAATTCTTAATGCGATGAAGCTGGCAAACCAAATCGATAAAACTACCTATGTCTACCAAGAGGGGCAAACCCTGCGGACTAAATGGAGCAAACATTTAGTTAGCTTGAGCATCGATTTATACAAGGTTCAGAACTTTAACGAAGCCATCTCGATCGCGCAAAAAGTGCCCCAGGACGTGTCTAGCTATGTCGAAGCACAAGATTGGGTCAAACTCAATCAAGCGCATGTCTGGGCGGGTAAACGCCACATGCTAGCCTTGATGGATGCGATCGCTCAAGCTAAGAAAATCCCGAAAACCAGTACGATCTATACCCTCGCACGGACAAAACAATCCAACTGGCAAGGAATGCTCAAGCAGCAAACCCAACTCCAGTGGGCGAGAACTATTGGCAGCTTCCAACAACCTGCAACTCTGGCTTTGGCAATCCAAACTGCCAAACAAGTACCCGCCCAAAGTGAAGAGGGCAAAGCAATTCAGTCAGAAATATCCACTTGGAGTAAGCAAATTGAAACCGTTGACAATCGCCTACTGCTAGTTAAAGCCAGACAAATCGTCAGCAATGGTGATTCCCTCGCTAATCTCAAAGCCGCCGTCAAGCTCACTGGCAAGATTACCAAAGATCGCCCGATGGGTGAAGAAATTGTGGCATCTGTAGCGGAGTGGAATGAAAAAATCCAGGTGATCGAAGATCGCCCCATCTTAGCTCAGGCGATCGAAATTGCCAAGCAGGGGCGGCTCTCCCAAGCGATTGACGTAGCTAGCCGGATCGCCCCAGGTAGATCTCTCTATCAAGATGCCCAGTCCCAAATTCGCTACTGGAGCCTAGAGTTACAAGAAATTGCCGACAGACGCACACTCGATCGAGCAATTGCCATCTATCGCAGAGGAAACATCTCGATGGCGATCGAATTAGCAGATACTATTAGTCGGCGCAGCCCGATCTCTGGCGATGCTCGTTCCTATGCTGCTAATTGGAGATCGTTCTTGGCACCTCGATCCGTCACACCTCGATCGAGTCGCAATTAGCTGTAGGGTGGGCAGTGCCCACCAGCTACGATTCTGGCTATTTCAATCAAAAATACTCGGATTTCATCGTGGGATGAGCATCACAGCCATACTACACATCATTGCCAATCGTCTGTCAGAAACTTTCGATCGATAATCAACAATGATGTGTCAAAATGCAATGTAGTCGCGCACCAGGAAGCAGCAGTTGAGTAATTCAGATCGATCTAGACCAGCAGATACCTCGGCTCATCTAGATAGAGCCGAAGACATCCCAGCAGCTTTGCGGGATGAAGATCCAGATCGCGCGAACTTCACCAATAGCAGCGTAACTTCTACCCGACTACCATTAGGATTAATCGCGTTGGGCGTGGGAATTTTGGTTGCGGGTGGCGCAATATTTGCTGTGCTTTCCACTACTAGAGCCAACCGCGACAGTTTCACAACACCTACAGTTGCGGCTAGCGATCCTAAAAATCCAGATTCCTCAACCGCTAATAGTCAGCCAGCAGATGTCGATAATCTCCTAAATCATCTCTCCTACGAGCAAGCACCCGATGGAGAGCTAGTTTCAATTGGCGGCGATTATCGGCTCCGAAAAGCTGCTGCGAGTAAATTTCAAGCGATGGTAAGTGCTGCTCGATCGAGTGGCATCAATATTACAACGATTTCGGCATTTCGATCGGTCGAAGATCAAAAGCGACTCTTCTTTGGAGTCGGAGCTGCACGCGGACAACAGCCAACTAAACGCGCCGAAGTCAGCGCACCGCCAAAATATAGCGAACATCATACTGGCTATGCGATCGATATCGGCGACAGCACAGTACCAGCCACCAATCTCAATCAAAATTTTGACACCACACCTGTCTATAAGTGGATGAAAGCCAACGCCGCCACCTACAGTTTTGAGCTATCTTTTCCCAAGGACAATATTCAAAAAGTCAGCTATGAGCCTTGGCACTGGCGGTTTGTGGGGGATATCAATAGTCTAGAGACTTTTTATAAGGCGCATAACTTGAAAGGTAAGTAAATAGTGGATAGTGGATAGCAACTTGAGTCTGCATGTATATTTCCAGTTTCAGTCTATTAGATTAATTCCTGAAACCCAATTTACTATTCAGTATTGACGATCCATCATTCACTATCCACTATCTACTCAATTAACGAGGAGCATGGGTTGAAACCCCCACCCTAAAAACCCAATTCTCAATTCTCCATTCTCAATTCTCAATTAATGACTAGACTTTATTAGTACGACAGACCTATAGTAGTTATATATTGAATGAGAGTATAACTACCAATGGATTTAACTAAAGCCCAAAAAGAACTCTACGATTGGCTAGTAGATTATGTCCGCGAAAATCAGCACGCGCCATCTATTCGGCAGATGATGCAAGCAATGGATCTCAAATCGCCTGCGCCGATTCAAAGTCGATTGGAACATCTGCGAAATAAAGGCTTCATCGAGTGGGCAGAGGGTAAAGCAAGGACAATTAAAATTCTCAAATATGCGGCTGCTGGCGTACCAATTTTTGGAACGATTGCCGCAGGGGGATTGGTGGAGCCGTTTGCTACTGATGTTACCGACAAGTTCGATCTATCACCAATATTTCACCAGTCCGACTATTTTGCCCTGCAAGTAATGGGAGATAGCATGATCGATGATTCGATCGTCGAAGGTGATATGGTCATCATGCAGCCGATTAAGGACTCCACTGAGGTGAAGAATGGCACGATCGTCGCCGCACAGGTAGATGGTCAAGGCACAACTCTCAAACGCTATCATCGTCAGGGCGAGCATATTACCCTCCAAGCTGCCAATTCCAAGTATAAGCCGATCGAGTCTGAGGCTCATCTCGTCCAGGTTCAAGGGGTTTTAATCGGTGTTTGGCGCGGCTATCAATCGATTAAGCGATAGAACCAAACTAGTAATTAAGGTAGGGGCAATTTATGAATTGCCCCTACCTTAATTACTAGTTTTCAACTTTCAACTACTTACCGTCCCTGTAGTACTCGCTCGAATAGAGTCATTTTCTGAATCGCAACGGTCATCTCGATACCTCCGCACCAAGTACACGATCGTACTTTAACATTCGACTAGGCTTCGCCTACGCTACACGAACGAATTCACAGATATTCACAGACTCCGTAAGCGCATTTTCCGCGTCCAGACCAAAAGTATCGATAGAAAAATTAGTAATGGTACAGCTAGGATATATCGATCGGGTGACAGCATAAACTGTTGATAACCATTCACCAACTCATCACCCCAAAATAGAGCAATCGTCGCACCCACGGCGATAAATGGCCCCAATGGTAATGGCTGAGTCAGAGCATTTGCACCTGCCTTACCACCATTTTTGAGCATCGAGGAGCCAGCCACAGTTACAAATCCTACCAGAGCTAGTGCCGAAGCCAATCCACCAGCCAATAACACCACCTGCCAACTAGTCCAAGCTCCAATCATCGCCATCAGTTTAGCATCACCACCACCCTGAGCGAGTTGCCCCATCATGATGCTGCCGATAATTTGAATCGCATCGTAGATCCAGATCCCCACTACCATCGCCAGAATGCCCTGAATAAAATATTCCTTGGATCCCAGAATTGCTCGTTGATCGAGATAACCAGCCGTAGCTTGAAAAGCTAATCCCAATACTAGTCCCGACTGAGTGATCGGATTGGGTAGTGTCATCGTATCCAGATCGATTAGCGTCAGTGCCAGTAGCCAGCACATCAGCAGCGAGTAGCCAACTGTCTGAATTGACAGCCCAAAGCGATTGTAAATGAGTACAAAGATGATGGCAGTTATCGCTTCAATCAGTGGATAACGTGGCGAAATCGGCGTGCGGCAATGACGACATTTTCCCCGCAACAATAACCAGCCTAAAATCGGGATATTTTCGCCCATTCCCAACTGATGAAAGCACTTGGGACAGCGGGATGGCGGCCATAAAATCGATACATCTGCTGGAATACGGTAAACTACGACATTGAGAAAGCTCCCGATCGCAGCACCCAGCCAAAATATTATAATTTGAACGATCGTATCGTAAATATTCACTACTATAACGAGCTACCAGTGGCGATAGAAATAGACAATCTATCTCTATGATTCCCATCCACTACCCACTATTTACCAACCTAATTAAACTCTAGCTCCAATCGATCGACCGAAATAAAGCACTCTTGGGGTAAAAGAATCGGATAGCTACTGAATATTAATTTACCGCGATAACTAAGCTTATTCATCGCGACCCCGATTGGTTGTCTGCGCCTGTCTCGATCGGGGTTAATCTGACAATAGTAACCATAAATATCTTGTCCTGCCCTAAGTAGAGCTGGATCGAATAGTCCGTAAAAATCTTGCTGGGGCATCTGATTAGAATTAGCAGTAGGTGGCTCGATCGTCAACACGGTATTTATCGCTAAAATTATTTCTGGACATTCTTCTAGGATAAATCGGGTGATGCTACAGGTAATTTCATCAGATCGATCGCCACCCTTTGCTAAATTAAGGTTTTTCTAGAGCTTCAATTAGAATTCGACCCATTTCACAACAGCCTACAGCGGTCATGCCTGATGACATGATATCACCAGTTCTGTAGCCTAGATCCAAAACCCGTAAAACTGCCGCTTCAATTCGATCGGCTGCATCCGATTGCGCCAAGCCATAACGCAGTAGCATAGCGGCACTCAGCACTTGAGCTAGGGGATTGGCTTTGTCTTGTCCAGCGATATCTGGAGCCGAACCATGAACGGGTTCAAATACACCTAATCCAGTCGAACCCAAACTCGCTGACGGCAGCATCCCAATACTACCAGTTAACATCGCCGCCGCGTCGGAAAGAATATCCCCAAATAAGTTGCTAGTGACGATCGTATCAAACTGTTTTGGTGCGCGAACGAGCTGCATCGCCGCATTATCCACATACATGTGCGTCAGTTCGACATCGGGATAATGCTTGGACATTTCGATTACTCGATCGCGCCATAATTGGGAGACTTCCAATACATTTGCCTTATCCACCGAACAGAGCTTTTTTGTCCGTTTTTGAGCAGTTTCAAAGCCGACTTTGGCAATTCGATCGATCTCGCTTTCGGTATACGCCATCGTATTTACCCCCCGCTTTTCTCCCGTCTCAGTGGTAAAAATCCCCTTCGGTTCGCCAAAATACACCCCCCCAGTTAGTTCTCTAACTACCATCATATCCACCCCCTCAACGATCTCCCGTTTGAGGCTAGAAGCGTCAACAAGCTGGGGCAAAACCGCCGCAGGTCGTAAGTTTGCAAATAGACCTAAACCCGCTCTCAAGCCCAACAAACCTGTCTCTGGGCGCAGATGACGGGGGAGATTGTCCCACTTGTAACCACCAATCGCGGCAAGCAATACCCCATCACTATCTCTACAAGTATCTAAAGTTTTCGCTGGCAAAGGTTCACCAGTAGCATCGATCGCCGCACCGCCAATCAGAGCCGTGGTAAATTCAAACTTGAGATCCTCTTGTTTTGCCACAACCTCCAGCACATCTACAGCCACCGCCATAATTTCAGGGCCAATACCATCTCCAGGTAATAGTGTGATGCGATAAGTTTGAGTCATAGTCCTTGCCTTGCGATCGATAAGTTGATATTCTACTGTCGATCGGGACAGATCACTAGGCTTTGGACTCTAGCCTTTAGGCTTTAGGTTAATTTCTAACCTCTGTCCCTAAAGCCTAATCCCTACAGCCTAAAGCCTAAAAAAATGACTCACTCCAACGAAGATGCCACCCGCGTGCGGGTTCTCAGTGAAGCCTTGCCGTACATCCAAAAATTTGCCGGACGTACCGTTGTCGTCAAATATGGCGGTGCTGCGATGAAAGATGGCAGCCTCAAGGAAGGAGTGATTCGAGATTTGGTGTTTATGTCCTGCGTCGGGATTCGTCCCGTGTTGGTACATGGCGGTGGCCCCGAAATCAATAGCTGGCTGGGAAAGATTGGAATTGAGCCGCAATTTAAAGATGGTTTACGGGTTACTGATGCCGCGACGATGGATGTGGTGGAGATGGTGCTAGTCGGACGAGTAAATAAAGAAATCGTCTCGTTGATTAATCAATCTGGTGGTAAAGCAGTTGGGCTGTGTGGGAAGGATGGTAACTTGATTACCGCACGTCCTGATGGGCGCGAAGGAATTGGGTTTGTGGGCGAGGTGAGCAATGTTAATGTGGATATTCTCAATACTCTGGTTAAGAGCGGCTATATTCCGGTTGTTTCTAGTGTTGCTGCTGATGAAAACGGACAGGCATATAATATTAATGCTGATACAGTGGCAGGTGAAATCGCTGCTGCACTGGGAGCTGAAAAACTAATTCTGATGACGGATACTCCAGGTTTGATGCTGGATTTCAAAGATCCTACTACTTTAATCCGCCAGTTGGATATTCCAGGTTCACGCGCCTTGATTGACGATGGGACAGTTAGTGGCGGCATGATTCCCAAGTTGACTTGTTGCATTCGCTCTCTCGCTCAAGGTGTCAAAGCCGCTCACATTATCGATGGCAGACTATCTCACTCCCTGCTACTAGAAATTTTCACCGATAATGGTACGGGATCGATGATTGTTTCTTCGGGATCTGGGATTTAGTTGATAATAGTTTAGTGGTTTAGTGGTTTAGCAATTGGTAATGTCAACCTCTGCCAGTCCCCCCATCCCCCCATCCCCCCGTCTCCCCATCCCCCCATCCTCCGTCCAACCCTGTGACTCCCGACACTGACTATCAATCTGGACAAATTGCCTTCGAGCGGGGTGAATACCGCCAAGCCGTGGGCTGTTTCTTGGCGGCTCTGGCTCAAGTGCAGCCGAATACCAAAATTGGTGGTGAGATTCAGGTGTGGCTGGCGACAGCATACGAAGCGACGGGGCAAATTCCCGAAGCCAAGGCTCTATGTCTACAACTCTCCAATCATCCCAATCTGGATACGCGCCAAGCTAGTAAACGGATGCTGTACATCATGCAGGCTCCAGAATTGACGCGGCGGGATGAGTGGCTGATTAAAATTCCCGATTTGTCCCAGATTGAAGATGCCGAAGGTAAAGCTCCAGTCAGTAAAGTACCGATTCTACCTCAAACAGCTAAGGCGAAAGTAAAATCGATTGATGAAATCTATGCACCTGTGGATCTCAGTCAGGTTAACACTAAGGATAATGGCTTTGTTTCGATCGCATTGATTTTTATTGTCGTTACTCTGATTGGGTTGTGGTTTGCTGCAAATAAATAATAAAAAACCACCGATCGAATCGGTGGCACCCTGATTAGCTAGAATATATCCATAATATTCAAACTTTCAATCTAAGCTTTCTTGCCTTTACCAAGGACTTCTGACTTGAAACTATCAATCTCGTCAGTTAATTCTTTCCGCGTCGAAGCTTGGAGTAGATAGCGGTAAACAAACCAGCTAGTATAGCCAATTCCTACTAGCTCAAAGGTAGGTGCTAACAGGGGAATTTCATTGATTGCCGATAGGATGGCTAGAGTCAGCTTGACTCCCACAATCAAACCGACGATCAGACCGATACTTGTAACTAAACTTTTGTTGTTCGTGTAAATCTGCGTTGCGTAGGCTGGAAGTTCAGCCACAACGTCCAGTACTTGTCTGACTCCATCAGGCAGACTAGCTGTAGATAGATCTGGTGAAACTTTCGAGATCGAACCGCTGGTCGCAGTGTTTAGTCCTAGTGGATTTGCGGGAATATCGATCGTAACAGTTTCGACGGTTTGAGTAGATTCTGGTGTATCGCTCATGGGTTGGTTAATCCTTATTTCAAAATTGGTAGGGCTAGCAAATAGCAGTCGAGTTGCGTTAAAAAATAATTTCACACAAACGCTCTTGCCGATTTTATCAGGTACAGCCAGAGGATCATAGGGTGAAACCAATCCAAGTGTAAAATAATTACCTGAAATTTGGATCCTAGCCTTACCGCTAGTGAAGTCGGCACCAGCTACAACCGACTATCTACGCCATATTACTAGACTTATCACCCAATTATAACCGAGCATCGGCAGACACTCGATCGCGCACTATGGGCAAAGCCCGATCCACCCAATTAATCGGGGAAATTGTTACTTATCGCAATACAGAGGTTAGAGACTAGGCTTTAGGGATTAGGGATCGGAAATTACGCACCTAAAGCCTAAAGCCCAAAGCCTAATTCCTAAGCCACTAACTCCAATTGACGGGTTGCCAAGTTGGTAAAATCTTGGCTCCACAGTAGTTCACAAGAGTTATTTGGACTCTCGATGAGCTTAACTTTATGGAGTTGTGCGCCAATGTTGCGAATAGGTTGTTCGATGAGGTGTCCGATATAGACAGCAATATTTTCAGCCGTGGGAACGACTTTGGCAAAGTGAGCAATATCTTTGTTCAAGAAAGTGTGATCTAGGGGCTGAACGGCACATTCATCAACTAGTTGGTGGAGTTTGACCAAATCGACGATCATCCCTGTGCGGGCATCGATTTCGCCAGTGACGGTGACTTCGAGGTGATAGTTGTGTCCGTGTCCATTGACTCGCGCACATTTGCCATAAATCTCACTATTTTGTTCGAGCGTGAGACTGTCTAGAGCCAGTCTGTGAGCCGCGCTAAAGTGAGTACCGATGGTGAGTGAGGCTTCCATGTCTTTACCTGTATATTCTGCGAAGAGTTCGGGATGTTCAAATAACTGAATGCGGACGAGCGGAAAATGTGGGGCTAGCTTCTGCCAAATGATTCTCGCAATATTTTCGGTGGTGGGCAGGGTTGTCTGAAATTCAGACCACACATCGTTGAGGAAGCTGTAATCCAATTGTCCGGTAACTTCTTTTTTGATAACGTGTTTGACATCAGAGAGATTTAGCACCATCCCATAGTCATCAATATCGCCATAGAGGGAGATATACAGGACATAGTTGTGCCCGTGTCCCTTGGGCTGGGCACACAAGCCAAATGCAGCTTGGTTTTCGGCTTCACTCAATTCTGGCAACCAGTACCGATGGCTAGCCGAAAACTCAGCACGACGGTGGATAATACATTTCATGAAAATTTGCAGAAAGTTATACCTACTAGGATAATGCTTTTGAAATAAGTCAAACGGCTGGAGTATCGTGTTTTCTTAAATCGGCTAGATATACTGAGTAAAGTGTCGGAATTTATGGATTACAAATTTATATGGAACGTGGTTTGATGTGGCTCCCATTGCTGGGAATATTTATTTGGTTGGCGAGAGCGGGTGCGAATGAGTATCAAAAGCTTGAGGCTTACAAGCGTTGGGCGGTGGGATTCGATCGATGCAAGTATGATATCTATGCAGTAATGGGCCTCAAGGATCGTGAGATTAGGTGGGGAATACCGACTAAAGCTGGGCCTAAAGATCTGCAAATATTTAGTCTCGATCGAGTCAAACAAGTTCAATTAGTTGTTGATAATAAACCAATCGATCTTGCTGAGTATGCCGACGATTTAGATAACTTACCCGTGAGTGGTAGTCGCCCCAATCTACGATTTGAGTTTACAGATAATAGTGAGGCTGTAGATATTCCCTTTACCGAAATTCCAATGGCATCTGAATGGGCTAATTTTCTAAGAAATACGATCGAGCACAAATCCTGAAAACACTAGCAATTATTCCGCACTAATAGTCAACTCGTGGAGATTCCAGAACTCTCCATTGGTTGGTGAATAGTCAATACCTTTTATCCGATTTCTTATAGCTGAGAAAGAAGAAGCATTAACTAAATGAATGAAAGGTAAATTGTCTTGGGTAATCTTCTGAGTTTCAATATAAATCTCACGACGCTTCTCTTCTTTTAACTCTTGTGCAGCTTGAATATAGAGGTCATTAATCTTCTGCTCCCAGCTAGCAACTTGATGATTGGTTATTGCTAGTTTTCCTGTTTTTGGCTTGAGATTAAATAGATGAGAGCCGCCATCTACCAGCCATAAATTGGCAGCATCATTTGGTTCTAATCCACCACCAAATCCAATAATAAAGCTATCCCACTGTAAGGAACTATCAATGCGATCGATTAGCAAGCTAAATGCAACTGGTGTGAAATCCACGTCAATTCCAATTGCATCTAAATCTTGTTTGATTTGGGTACCCAATGCTACTCGAATCTTATTTTCAGCATTGGTCAATAGTGTAAATCTAACTGGATTTTCTCGATCGTCAACTAATTTATTTTCTTTATTATATTTGAATCCTGCGGAAGTGACTATTTCTTTTGCTTTTTGAGGATTATAGTCATACCCCTTCAGTCCTTGTTTGCGTGATAGATAATAGGGACTGGCAAAAGAGATCGGTGAATCTTGAGGAGAACCTAGACCGTAGTATATGTTATTTATCATTCGCTGACGATTGATACCATAGGCGATCGCTTGGCGAAATTTAACATTATTAAACCAGCGAGATTTAATTGGATCTACTAATGGTTTACCATCTCTTTCACCTTGATTGAGATTGAATGACATAAACGTAGTTCCTGATTGTGGCTCACCACCATAAACTTTGTATCCACCTTTTTGTTCCTCTTTTTTTAGCAACGAAAAGAAATCAGATGTTATGGCATAAGAGTCTAAACCGCCCGATCTAAATTGAACCAGCCTAGTGTCTGTAGATTCAACGATTTGCCAGACGATTCGATCGATATAAGGTTGTGACTTACCATCTGCGCCCTTGCGCCAGTAGTAAGGATTTTTCTTGAATACCAATCTTTCCCCAGGCGTGTAGGTATCTAGCATATACATGCCATTAGAAACTAAGTCCGCAGGCTTGGTATTCAGACCCCAAGTACTTAAGAATAAAGGCTTTCCTTTCTCATCTTTCTGAATGACTGTCGAACGTAATTTGTGGGCAGGTAGAATACTAATTCCTAAAGTACGAAGAAATGGTGCGAACGGTTCCGGCGTTGTAAATTGAATCCTGTTACTATCTATATTCTTGACAGTTGGGAGTTTTCGATCTTTGCCAATTTTGAGAATATCTCTGGTGTCAGTGGGAATCTCTTCATTAAAATAAACTTCATTGAAAGTAAATGCCACGTCATCGATCGTCAAAGGTTGACCATCCGACCACTTGAGGTTGGGCTTAAGCGTAAAAACAACACTTTTAGCATCTGGTGAAATTGTCCATGATTCAGCTAGTGCTGGCTGGATTTCACCTTTACCATTCTCAGTAATTAAACCTTCACCCACATAGCCGAAAATATTTGGAGATGAACTACTAAGTGCTGGATTAAAAGTTTTGGGATCGCTCAGAATCGCATAAACTAATTGATTGTTCGTCTGGACAGAAGAGGATTTAATGAGTTGCTGACAACTGCTAATACCCAGCACGATCGCCATCATTAGCAAATAGATCGACCAGCGTCGCCATTTAGTAAATAACATATTTTTTGACATCATTAAAATTATCTTAGCCCAGGCTATCAACTATAATATATTTTTTTAGCGGATCTCACAAGTCCAATCTACATTAAGATTGAATCATAAATTACCCTCCAATCCCCGATCTTGTGAATTTACGCCTTTTGATTCCATTTTTTGACCCAACGGTAAAAGATTGGTCATTAACAGCCAGGTTGATGCGGTGGCTGACATTTTTGTGGTTGGCGATCGGCATGTTCGTACTATTCTCAGCTTCCTATTATCATGGGGAGATTGAAAAGAAGGATGGATTGTTCTATTTCAATCGTCAACTGATGGCGATCGTCATTAGTTTATTTATATTTAATGCGATCGTTCATACACCTCTAAATAAACCGCTCAAGCTCGCACAATGGATTTTATTGGGGATTTTGGGTTTACTACTGTTGACGGTATTTACCAGTGCGGGTAAAAACACGATGGGTGCGACTCGGTGGATTGCGATCGGTCCGATTCAACTGCAACCATCAGAATTAATTAAACCATTTTTAGTATTACAAGGAGCAAAACTTTTTGGTCAATGGGAGCGGTATTCTCGCAAGGTTAAGATCGCATGGTTAGTAGTGTTTGCGATCGTCCTATTAGCAATTTTAAAACAACCCAATCTTAGCACCACGTCCCTGTGTGCGATCGGGTTGTGGTCGATCGCTTTTGCCGCAGGGTTGCCGCTCCGGCAGCTATTGTTCACAGCAGTAGGTGGGGTGTTTTTAGCTGGCGTGAGTATGATCGTCAACCCATATCAACTTGTGAGGATGCTCTCTTTTGTCAATCCCTGGGGCGATGCGCGCGGTGATGGGTTTCAGTTGGTACAAAGTTTGATGGCGATCGGATCTGGCGGCTTTTTGGGTAATGGTTTTGGTGCGTCTCAACAGAAATTAGGCTACTTACCAATTCAGGATACAGATTTTATTTTCTCGGTATTTGCCGAGGAATTTGGTTTTGTCGGGAGTATTCTGCTGCTGCTGTTAGTGATGAGTTATGCCACTTTGGGTTTATACATTGCCAGTCGCAGCCATCATCCCGTCCATCGACTGATTGCGGTGGGATCGACAACTTTTATCGTCCTGCAATCTTTATTTAATATCGGTGTTGCTGCGGGTGTATTGCCAACTACTGGCTTACCACTGCCAATGTTTAGCTATGGTGGCAGCTCGATGGTGGCATCGTTGATTCAGTCGGCACTGCTGATCCGTGTAGCACGAGAATCGGCACTTGCTCCCGTGGCTCAATTGGGGAGGTAGGGGCATGGGGGCGTGGGGGCGTGGGGGCGTGGGGGCGTGGGTGCGTGGGTGCGTGGGTGCATGGGTGCATTTTGGGAAGAAGTCTTGCTCCCGCACTCCCGCGCTCCCGCACTCCCGCGCTCCCGCACTCCCGCACTCCCGCGCTCCCGCACTCCCGTACTCCCGCACTCCCGCGCTCCCGCACTCCCGCACTCCCGCGCTCCCGCACTCCCGTACTCCCACGCTCCCGTACTCCCACGCTCCCGCACTCCCGCGCTCCCGCACTCCCGTACTCCAAAACCCGCTCCCAGAGAAATCAGTCATTTCTACGGTGATTAATCTGGCGATTAGCGGTATCGTCTACTGGGTCAGCGAGTATTTTCACCATGCCCCAAATTACCAAAGCTCAACCACGACGAGCATTTTTAGCACCTAGATTTAATCGCTGGGTGTTGCGGCTAGTCGCTGTTGTGCTGCCTTATTGGTTAAAACACAAGTTGTCGATCGCCCAGTTCGATGTGGTCGATATAGATCGATTGGTGGAGGTGTATAAGCAGTCGCAAATGGGTAGCTTGCGACTAATTTTGGCTTTTAGACATCCAAGCAGTGATGATTCTTTCTGTTTGGGACACCTGTTGACAAAAAAATTACCAACTGCTGCGAGAAAACACCGAATTTCGCTGAGATTTCCAGTATTTGCTCATTTCCTCTACGATCGAGGCGTTTCGCTCTGGGCAGGCAAGAGTGCCAATTGGTTGTATCCCAGGCTGGGCGGAATCCCGATCCATCGCGGTCGATCGAGTCAAGTGGGATTGGATACCGCAAGAGAGTTACTAATAGATGGTCAGATGCCGCTGGCAATGCCTCCAGAAGGCCGCATGAATGGACATAGTGAGTTTGTGAATCCATTAGGGTCGAGTGCCGCTCAAATCGGCTTCTCGGCAATGGAGAATCTGATTGCGATGGGGAGATCTGAAGATGTCTTGATTTTGCCGATCGGGATTCAATACTATTATCTAGATGAGCCGTGGTCGAAAGTAGAAGCCATAATTCATCAATTGGAGCTAGACTGTGGCTCAATTGTCGATCGTCATGACTCACTTGTCGCCATCGAGCAGAGTGACGGACGACCAATGCGGAAGCTGCTCTATGATAGGATCTACAACCTCAGTCAGCACCTGCTCTATCAAGCGGAGAACTTCTACGCTCAGTTTTACCACTATCAGATTCCCGAACGTCCACCCTTGGATCGCTCGATCTCGCGCACTAAAATCGATCGCAGGCTCCAAGGTGTACTTGCGTTTGCCTTAAAAATATCGGAAACTTACTTTAATCTCGAACCAAATGGAAATAATCTCGATCGCTGTCGGCAAATCGAGCAGGCTGGTTGGGACTGGATCTATCGAGAGGAACTAGTGCCGCCAGCTAGTCTAGACCGAGTTAGTCGCAAATTAGCCGATCGAATTGCCACCGAAGCCGACTTAAGGATGTGGCACATGCGGCTATTGGAAAGCCTTAGATCGATCGTCGATTCCTATGTCAAAGATCGGCCGACAGTCGATCGATTTGCGGAAGTTACACTGTTGCTGTGGGACTTAGTAGCTCGAATCAAAGCCGAAAAACCCGCCAACCGCCCCATCCTCGGCAAACGCCGCGTCCAAATCACCATTTGCAATCCGATTCCACTTTCTGACTATTGGGATCGGTATAAGATCGATCGACAGGAAGCGCGCAAAGCCATCTTGGATCTGACTGAGGAGTTGCAGACAGTAATGGAAGGGACGATCGATCGGGGGTAGTGGGGGTGTGGGAGCGTGGGAGCGTGGGAGACTGGGAGACTCGGGGACTGGGGGACTAGGAGATTAAAACTATCGATCTCTAGACAACTATCCACCTAAAGCCTAAAGCCCAAAGCCTAAAAAAGATCGACCAAACACTCCGAATAAATATTACAATTAAAGTTAACAAAATTTAACCACCTTCTCATAGTCCTGGCGTTATCTATGACTGTAATTCCGCCATTGCCAGTGTCTCCGGTGACACCATTGCTTGCGCGCCTAACTAGTAAACTCAATCGGATCGACCCTTCTCCTGGTCTGGTTGTGATGTTGTTATCTGTCCTGATTGGCGGTACAGCGGGATTGGGAGTAGTTTTATTTCACTATCTGATCGATCTATTCAACAGCTCCTCTCATAGTTTGGTTGTCGATGACATCAAGGGGCTGTTGCACATTCAAGGGACTTGGCTATTTGCCTTGGTGCCTGTACTTGGTGGTGTCATTATTGGAGCCATGCGCTGGTACTGGAAAGATTTTGGTCCAAATATGAATTCGATGATTGCGGCTACCCAAGCGGGTAAGAAGATTACGCCGTGGCGGGGACTAGTCAAGATGGTGGCGGCAGCGGTATCGCTGGGAACTGGTGCTTCCCTGGGTCCTGAGGGGCCGAGTGTAGAAATTGGCGCGAATTTGGGGATGTTTTTGGGACAGGCTTTAAATGCATCTCAGGAGCGACAGCGGTTATTGCTGGGTGCGGGGGCAGCGGCGGGGATTGCGGCGGGATTTAACGCACCGATCGCTGGTGTGTTTTTCGCCCTAGAATTGGTATTGGGGACGACGTTTGCGACTTCGGCGGTGAGTGTGGTGGTGTTGGCGGCGGTGGTGGCATCGTTGGTTGCTCAGATTGGGTTAGGTGCAAAGCCTGCGTTTGCAATCCCTGTGTATGAGGTCAAGAGTTTATTAGAATTACCTCTGTATTTAGTCTTGGGCGGGTTGGCGAGTCTAGTTTCTTTTACTTATACTCAAACTGTAGATTTTGCGCGGGAAGCATTTCAGGGCAAGATAAAAGCCGTCTCATGGTTGGGCAAAATTCCTGGCTATTTGACTCCAGTAATTGGCGGCGCGGTGGTGGGAATTGTGGCTCTGAAGTTTCCCCAAGTCACGGGGATTGGCTATGAAACGATCGAAGCGATGTTGCAGGATGTGCAGTTTTCGGTGTTTTTATTAGTTTCAATTCTGATCGTCAAACTGTTGATGACGGCGGTAAGTTTGGGCAGTGGTTTAGTCGGTGGTTTATTCGCGCCATCGATGTTTTTGGGCGCGACGGTGGGAGCGATTTATGGCAAGTCCTTGGTGCTAATATTTCCAGCACTCAGTAGCCAGATTGCTGGCCCACCAGCCTATGCAATGGTCGGAATGGCTGCTGTACTAGCGAGTAGTGCGAGAGCACCCTTGACGGCGATTCTACTGATGTTTGAGCTGACTCGTGACTATCGGATCGTCTTGCCTGTAATGGCCTGTGTCGGTTTGAGCATGTGGGCGATCGAACGGATGAATCCCAAAACCAAGTCGCCCGAAAATTTGGATAAATTAGCTCTGAGCGTTCAGCCAGATGGGGATTTAGTCATTCTCTGCAATCTTCAGGTGCGGGACGCGATGGATATCAATTATCTCCGGTTATCCGATCGGTTGGACATTCTCGCCGCTGGGTTAATATTAACTCAAAATAATTGTCATAGTGCCTTGGTAATTGACGATCGGGAGGAGTTGGTAGGAATCATCACCCTGCACGATCTGAGTCGGGCAATTTCCCAAGCAGAAGCATCACCACAAACTAGTCTGCTTTTGAGTAACAGCTTGGGTAGCGTTTGTACCAAAAATCTCTTCTATGCTGATGTCGATGAACCAATTACCGATGCAATCGATCGAATGAATGCCAGAGGTTTACATCAATTACCCGTGATCGATAAGTCCACTCCTGGTTTGGTGATTGGCATTCTTCAACAAGAGCAGATCGCCCTCGCTTGTAGCGTTGCAACTACCCGTCAGGCTTTGAGTAAGTATGACGTGGTGGTAGACAGTACAGAAGCAGACGAATTACCACGATTAAAATCACAGATTACTTGGCACGCTTAGTAGTTGATAGCGAGATATTAGTATCAAGCATAGATCTGGAACATCACAAGCTATCTGTAGGGGTGCCCTTCATTGGTACCCTAAATCTATGCCTAGCTCTATAAATGTTGGGTTTCATTTTTCAACCCAACCTACTGACTGAGCAACCAGATGAACCAGCTCAGGCAGAATCAATTTTTCCATTCCCAGCTTCACTGCTCCACGAGATCCAGGTAGAGAAAAAACCAATAAATGTTGATACGTGCCAGCAATAGCGCGAGAGCTAATCGCACGGGAACCGATCTCTTGGTAACTGAGCATCCGAAAAATCTCACCAAATCCAGGCAAGGTTTTGGTGAGCACAACTGAGATCGCCTCATAAGTACGATCGCGTGGAGATATCCCCGTCCCACCATTGAACACGATCGCTTGAACTAGCGTGGGACTGGCGATAGCTGCGTCTAATTGAGCACGAATTCGATCGGGTTCATCGGGGACAATTTGATATCGACAAATTTTGTGTCCCGCAGCTAGCAGTAGTTGTTGAATTAATGCCCCACTGCTATCTGTGTCAGGTGTGCGCGTATCGCTGACTGTGACTACCGCACAATCGATCGCGAGCGAAGTCCGATCTGGATGAGGTTGGGACATAGCCAATTAACTAAAATAAGGGTTCTAAATCCCCATCCTAAAAACTTAGCGATCGATTATCAACCATCAACTACTTACTCTGCCTTTTTCAAACCTAGTCCATTGTCGGCGGAGTAGCGTTCCATGAATCGCAAGAATCGCTCCCATTCGGCATTAGTATTCATGATGTACATCACTTCGAGTGCTGCTGGCTTACCATTGACAAATTTGGCTTTGACTTCGCGGGTAATAATCTCGCCTTCTTCATCGAGCATATACATCCCTGTTACTTCTTCATTGACCTCCTGTCCCAAAATTGCGGGATGATCGAAGTAGAATGAAGCGGTGCTCTGTTCGCCGGATTTCGATCGAGTCAGCTTTACATCAGGAACTACTGGTTCAGTGATGCCTACCGAGAACTGAATTTGCGCCATAGTAGTTTAGTTAATCTTTGATTAATATTTATCAGTCCACCCATTTTAATCGATCGAGAGTTCCAAAAATTGACCTACTTCAATCCCTATGACTGGATCGATCGATCTTTAAGTACCATCGAACGGGCAAAGTGGTCTCGATCGACTCAGGTAATTACTAGCTTACCTGGTACCGAGGTGACGATCGATGGACAAACGCTCATCAATTTCGGTAGTAATGACTACCTGGGATTGGCTGGGGACGATCGGGTAATTCAAGCTGCGATCCGAGCTACCCAATCGTTTGGCACGGGTGCGACGGGTTCCAGGCTGATGAGCGGACACAAGCAGCTCCATCAAGACTTGGAACTAGCGATCGCCACGTTAAAGGGCACTGAAGCAGCCTTGGTGTTCAGTTCCGGCTATTTAGCCAATTTGGGCACGATCGCGGCTGTTGTCGGCAAAAAAGACCTAATCCTGAGCGATCGGCTCAATCACTCTAGTCTCAAAAATGGTGCGCTATTGAGTGGGGCAAAGATAATAGAGTATCAGCATTGTAATGTGGCAGATCTGCGGTACCAGCTCGAAGTAAATCGCGCTAATTACCGACGCTGCCTGATTATTACTGACACTGTATTTAGTATGGATGGAGATATTTGTCCGGTGGCTGAGATTCAAGCATTATCGATCGAACATAGCTCGATGTTGCTAGTTGACGAAGCCCATGCCACAGGCATTTTTGGAACCACAGGTGCAGGCATTATTGAAGCTGAAAATTTAGTTGGGCAGGCATTAATTGAAGTCGGCACACTCAGCAAAGCCATTGGCAGCCTCGGCGGCTACGTTGCCGGAAGTGCCAGCCTAATCGATTTCCTCCGCAACCGCTGTGCTAGTTGGATTTACACCACGGGGCTGTCCCCCGCCGATACTGCTGCGGCATTGAAATCGATCGAGATTATTACTACAACCCCCCAACTTCGACAACAACTGTGGCAGAATATAGAGTACCTCAAACAAAGATTGAGCAAGCAACTACCCCAACTGCGACTAATTCCTTCAGCATCACCGATTATCTGTATCGAACTACCAGATGCGCGAACGGCAATCTCGATCGGTAGTAAACTCAAACAAGCTGGAATTTTTGCCCCTGCCATCCGCCCACCGACGGTTCCCACCAGCAGAATCAGACTATCGCTGATGGCAACCCATCAACAGTTACAATTAGAGCGATTAGTTAACGAGATCGATCTAATATTTAGTGAAACCGAAGTAAGCTAAGATGTTGTTAAAATAGCTCCACCGATCGCATACCTATTCCCTCATCTAATTCAAGTTTTGGCCAAACCGACATCCCGCTTTGATTTTGAACAGGCAACCCAAGTCACTAAACAATTAGTGAGCCAGATGCCTAAGTGGTTGCGCTTGCCATTCATCCGAAGCTGGGTGTTCTGGGCAATTATCACCCTCGGAATTTCTGGTGGACTAGTTTATCTGGCTTTAGGCTTGTTATTAAACCCCAAAGCAGTACCAAACTGTCCCGAAATGTTTGTGCCAATGTCATCGGCATCTCTGCGAGTTTATTGCGGACAATTGGCGGCAAGTAAGCAAACATTGCCAGACTTAATTACGGCGATGAATCTCGTCAAAGATATCGCACCAAACGATCCTACTCGTAGTTATGTCGAGAGCAACGTTCAGAAATGGTCGCTGCTAATTTTGAGATTGGCAGAAGGTGCCTACCAGGATGGTAACTACGATGATGCCGTAAAAGCTGCCAAAAAAGTTCCTAATAATGTTTCTGCCTATAAAATTGTCCAGAAAAGACTGGGACAATGGGAAGAAACTTGGAATAAAGGAGTTGGGTACGATCGAGAAGCCAGAGATCTATTAAATGGTTCAAAATGGATTAATGCTTACGGGGTAGCTGTAAAATTGACTACTCTCAACAATCGCTATTGGGCGACAACCAAATATCAAGAATTGGCTGACATGGTACAGGTTGCCAAAGCTGATAGTTCCAAATTAGATGAAGCGAATCAATTAATTAAAACTACCGAAATTGCCTCTCTGCTCAAAGCAGTAGAGATGTCAAACAAAATCGATTCCAAGAGTTTTGCCCATGCTGAAGCTCAAAACATCATCGCCACCGCAGCGAAAAAAATGCTCAAACTAGCGACAGTTAAGCTAGATGGTAACGACTGGAAAGGTGCTCTAGAAATTGCCAACAAAACGCCTGAAGCTCCAGAAGTTAAAACCGAATTGCAAAACCTGATTAATCTCGCCCAAGCTCAATCACATGCCGTCAATAGTACGGTTGCCGAACTAGAAACAGCAATCTCCCTAGTGCAGAGCATCAAAGCAGATAGCCCGATGTTTGACAAAGCCAAGCAGTTTTCAGGTGCTTGGCAACTAGAAGTCCAGGATCTGGCTGGACTCCAACAAGCCCGCAGTCTGGCGGCGACTGGAACAGTAACAGATCTCCAATTGGCAATTACCCAAGCCCAAAATATCCCTAAAAACAACCCACGCGGCAAAGAAGCCGCCCAAGTCGTCGGGGAATGGCGCAAACAAATTGAAACCGTTGAAGACACTCCCTTTGTCCAAGCTGCTGATACTCTCGCATCAGGTAATACGATCGAAGGAGTCCAAGGCGCGATCGCTCAATTGAGTCAAATCCGCCCAGGACGCGCCCTCTACGCCTCGTCACAGCAAAAAATCAAACAATGGACAGCAGACATCCAACGAGCTGAAGATACCCCGATCCTAGAGCAAGCTGAAAGCCTAGCAGGTTCTGGCGATCTAGCCGCAGCAATTAAGATGGCGCAAAGAATCGGTTCGGGTAGAGCAATGTCCGCCCAACGGCAAGAGCGCGTCGGTGATTGGCAAGCTCAACTTCAAGCGGCGAATAACGTCGCTGCTGCCCAAAAACTAGCCCAAAGAGGCACCCCTGAAGCCCTGCTCGGTGCCATCCAAGCCGCAGCTAGAGTACCGAAGAGTTCGCCATTACGCGCTCAAGCTCAGTCGTCAATGGACAACTGGGGTGGTCAAATGCTAGAAATCGCTCAAAGTGTTGCCACCACAGATCTCCGTCGCGCAATTTCGATCGCCAAAGTCATTCCCGAACGTACTTCCGTTGCTGGTGCTGCCCAAAATGCGATCCAACAGTGGCAACAGCAACTCAACCAGGCTGCACCGCCAGCGACTAACGAGAATGGCTTGCCAAATCAGTAAGCTCACATCTTGCATCAAACCGCAGCTACTAGTATTGAGAGGATAGAGGGTAGCGCGCCATTGGTGCAAGATGTGAGTCACTAAATCTGCCTACTTTACCTTGGTAGTAAAGCGAATCAAACCATAGGAATTGGTAGGATTGCCTGGTGTAATAGCTCCAGGAATGTCGATCGAGTTGGGAACTCCGGTGCCTGGATCCCCAGTAATATCGACAACAACCACACCATTATCATTCACTGAACCTGATGGTAAAGCACATTTTAAGGGCAGGGGATTATTGCTATCAATAAACTGACCACGATCTTGTGAATCCCGCAAGTTTGTAAGACTTATCGCTGGATTTACGCCCAACTTGAATTGGATACCAGTACCGACACCATAACGATCGGCTTTAAATGTTTGGTTGGGCATAATTAGGTCGCAGATTCGGAAATTTTTAGCAGGAGTGTCACCAACGTTCATAAAGTAAACGCTGTATTCGATTTCGTCTCCTGGCACTACTTTACCTCCGTCGATCGCGCCAGTCAGATAATCAGCGGCCCAGTTAGGGTGAGGAATATAGTTAGGAGCGATAGCACTAATCACTTTTTTATTGAGGGCGGTGATCCGCTTAACCAGTAATATTTGGGGTGGAGTTTTAACTCTGGCAAACACGTCATTGGATATTAATTTCCCAAGTAGTCCAGTCGCCCGACCAGTAAATTGGTTGGTGTAGCGATCGTTGCCATTGTTGCCAGTTTGAGTCAAATTGAGGCTAATCTTGCGAGTTGGCATACCAGCATTAAAGGCTGTGGCACTAATCCGAACGGCAGTAATATCGCTGTTCGTTGCCGGACAACCAGTACCGCCAAGGTTTGAACACCAGGTGGTCGCGCCACCAGCTTGATTGCTAGAATCGAGTGGATCGTTATTAATCAGGCTGTGTTGGCGATTGGTGTACTCAAAAGTTTCACCATTGGTACCAGAGATCCCACTAAAGCTCGATGAACCAGTATAGCTAGTCACTGGAACACGACCATCAAGATTGTAGGGAAAAATGTCAATGTACTGTGAACTGCCCACATCGGTAGAACCAGTATTGGCGTAGTAAAGATAGTAAGTAACGCCAGTATTCTTGTCCACCAGATTCTGGGCTACTTCTTTGAAGATTTGGAAGCTGGCTGGATTACCGATCGTGACGCTAGCAATCCGCCTTCGGGCAGACTCTGGGGATGAATCATCAGGAGACTCGATAATCGCCGTATTAACCGCCGTAGAGTTGTTGGGGGCATCTAGTCGAATTTTGGCTCGATAGGTGATGTCAGGAACAGTGACATTGGGTACAAGCGATCCCAACTGCCACGTAATTGTGGTTGTGCCATCAGGATTATTAACCACACTAGTCGGGACAACATTTGCCGATCCCACGACGTAATTCATCGTTGCGGGGAGAATGTCACGTACAACCACTTGGGGACTAACGGGGGCGGGATTAACGGTTGCCGTAATTGTTGATTTGAGCTTGAAGGTGACTTCAGTACCAGCAGCAGCCGAGATGACTGGCTGGTTGGGGGTATTTTGTTTATCGATCCGGACGATCGCCCGTGTCATCGTCAATCGATCGCCCCAACCAGCATAGCCATTATCGTCCTGTTGATAAAAGCCAGCAAACCAGCCAGCAGGCATTCCTGACTCGCCCTGGTACGCACCTGGATAGCTGGGAATATAAAAACCACTAGTCTCCACTAATCTAGTCCCGATCGGAATCGGCGTAGATGTATTCAGATAATTATTGCGGGCGGTGAGATTTACGTGAATATACCATGTCGTTCCGGTCTGAATTGGGTTGAGGGCGATCAGTCGCACTTTGGAGACAGCATCCGCGCCTCCTGGTACGTTCCGAATATCTGTATTCCAGCCCCCAGGTGAATCACTATCTCGACAAGTTGCTTTCTTCTGATCTAGGGGTGTCGCATACATGCCTGTGCCATATTCGATCCGATAATCTACACCCAAAGTACCAGTAGTACTATAATTCTGAACGGCACTGCTCGGTGTCCCAGCAATCGGTGTGACTGCTTGAGTTTTGTTATCGATCGCCGTACACAGGATACTTCCAGCCCCCCAGGGTAATGCACCATTGTTACTGAGGTAGAGTACACTAGCATAGGTTTGACCAGGCATCACAGGACCATCTCCACCATTGAGAGCACTCATCCCTGGCAGCACTGTCTGGTCGTCCCCAACACGAATAGCATAGCGTGATGTAAAACCAGCACCAGTTGATACTAACGTGTGGTCGTAATAGTCGTTACTGGTCAGCGGATCTTGATTTGGTTGTCCACTCGCTCCGGTTGCGGTAAATCCAGTGAGTTTGTTGCGAACATTTACTTGTCCTGGAGCTGTTTGTCCGGTGTTTTGCGAGATCGAGGTCACTGGCACCCACAGATGGATCGCGCCCACAGCTAGATAATTTTTGTCGGCAGGGAGAGTAATGCCACCAGTGTAATCTTTGATGGGGGAACGATTGCCAGTAGTGTCTGCACCAGTGACAGTAATTTGAACGGGTTGACCTGGACCAGCTTGGCTACAAGTCCAAGTTCCTGAATCAGTCGTCGAGTAGTCTGGATTGCCATATTGAGTATAGTAGCTGGAGTTAATTTTCCCATTAGGATAGCCATAAAAATAAGCCCAAGGATCTCCACCCATACGATTGCAAGAACTATTGCTGCCTGGAGTTAAGGATTGATAACTACTATAAGACGGTCGCCAAGTATATAATTTCGCGCCCGCAATGGGTTGACCATTGTTTGTGCCGCCATTGTAAGTCAAAGTATCGGTAAAAGAAATATTTCCGGTTAAAGCTTCTCCACCCTTGCCACCACCACTCAAGGACAAGACGATCGGATAGCGAATCACCAGTCCATCAGTGACTCCATCATCACCTTTTGCCGCTCCCTCCACAGAGGCTAATTGCTTCCATAAATCAGTTTTTGGTGCAGCGGAGATCGTCAGATTGCTGGTGGTAATAGAGTTGAGAGTGGAGGTGGAATTACCGACTGTCATCGATCCTGTCGCTTGAGTCGTATTACCGTTGCCAACATAAGCATTGCTGGGAGCGCGTCTTTTGTTGAGAACTTTGGCTTTGAGATCGATCGCGCCTGAAGTTCCAGATGCGATCGTCCCCAAATTACAGGTAATTGATTGACTGCCATTGCCTGAATCCGTGACTATCCCCGAACCTGCAATACATACGGGTGGCAAGGATATTTCGACATTATCAGGAACAGTTGCTTGTAAAACAACATCATTTGCAGCTCCGTTACTGACGTTGTACTCCCACTTGTACGTGATGATATCCAGCGTTCTGACGACATTGTTTGTAGCGTCTAGATCGTTACCAGGATTGTTGTTGGCATCAAAGGGTGCTGTGCCGCTGCTACCGACCTTGAAATTAAAAATTACATCAGCCGCATGAGCTGTTTCGCCCGAAAGTAGTGAGGTGCCAGTGGTAAATGCGCTCAAGAGTAAAATTTGAGCCAAGCGGGTGTATCTGTGAGTGCTGGGATTCATGAACTACAATCGGGTCGAAAATTATCTTAAACTTAAGATACCCACGATCGATACTTTAGTATCTAAGTTGGTGTCAACTCGACAACTTTTCTGACCTTGCAGTTTACTTTAGCCTAAATATATGCGTGCGCCTAAATATATATAAACATAGTATCCTTTTATAGGATGGGCACTGCCCACCCTACGGTTACTGTTTGTTTATTGATGAAAATTTCTTGCCGAATCAAGCATTTAGAATCCTCTAAAATCGATAGCCTGCACCGATATTTATCCATGTACTAGACGCTGATTTATAGTTAGCATTAATCACAAAACTTTCACTAGCATTGTAATCAACACCGCCTTCAAAGTAAAAGCCGCCATTACCACTAGCTGTTCCGGTTGTGGCAACTTCCCCAGCTCCAATTCCTAGATAGGGAATCAATCCAGAGTTAGGTATCTGAAAGTTGTACGTAACGCTGGCACCATAGGCTGTACCTGTGCCTGTACCTGAATTTTTATACTGAATAAATGGTCTGAGCGCAATATTCTCAGCCAGCCCGAACTTCGCATTGATACCATACAAAGTACTACTGTTAACAAATCCAATACTGGGAGCTACATAGTTTTGTTTGTCTTCTGCTGCACTTGCACTACTAACCGAGAGCAAAATCATTGCTGCTGTTAAAATAGAAGAAGTCGCTGCAATAATCGACGATTTCCATCCTTGAGCCAATGTTTGAGCGGATTTGAGATTGTATGGCATGACGAATATTTAAGCGATTACTTTAAGTTGATTTGCTATGCAATTAAGTGCATACTTGAATCATATATGCACTTAATTGCATACGTCAACCCCTGCGGGCATATTTTTTGTCGCTCGATTAAAAACATCACGCTCATGGCTCTATCTCACGCCCTTTTAGCCGCGCTGCACAGCGCACCCTGTAGCGGGTACGATCTGGCAAAGAAATTTGATGGATCTGTCGGCTTTGTGTGGAATGCCACCCACCAACAGATCTATCGGGAGCTAACCAAGCTAGAAGAACAAAGTCATGTCACCGCAGAAGTAGTCCAGCAAGACAATCGCCCTGATAAAAAAGTCTATAAAGTAACACCCGCAGGCGAAGATTACCTGCGGGTATGGATTGCGAAACCGATTGTGATGTCAGGGAAAAAGGACGATCTATTGGTTAAATTATTCGCGGGAGATTTAGTAGAGCCGTCAGTGATTTTGTGCGAATTAGAACACCATCGCGCCCAACATCAAGATCTCTTAGATACCTGTAAATCGATCGAGCAACACATATTTGCCAATGTCTCACCGCAGGATCTCCAGCGTCGCTATCGCTATCTGACAGTCAGACAGGGGGTGCGGATCGAGACTGAGTGGTTGGCATGGTGCGACGAAGCGATCGCCTTTGTCAAGCAATTTTAGAATCACTTCACAGACGATCGGGAAAATAGAACTCAGATAATTTCGTTTGGATCGATACCTCGATCGCGAAGATAGGTGATTAGTTTTTCCTTTTCTTCACGTTCTCGATCGGCACGTTGAGACTCCTGCTCGGCACGTTGAGACTCCTGCTCGGCACGTTGGGACTCTTGTTCGGCACGTCGGGACTCCTGCTCGGCACGTTGGGACTCTTGTTCGGCTCTGTAGCGTTCGGATTCAATCTGTTCTACCGCCCAAGGTAAAATTGCTGATGACTGGTTCCACCACCGCAGCCAGTAGCCGCAGCGATCGGTTTTAGATCCGTTCCAAGTCCCCAAATAGAGGTCGATTTCTGGTAGCCAATGACGACCATTTTCATCTGGCTGTTCTAATTCGTATTTGCCGTTTTGCAGTCGGTACAGTTCTAATAATCCAGCTCCTGGCTCAAAGATGACATAAATCGGTATCTGCAATATTTGTTCGTAAAAGAACCATTTACCAGGAGGATAAGTGGGTTTAATGGAATACTCGCCGCATTCAGTTGCAGAGAGAAATTCCATGACGATCTGAGGTAAGTCGCCTTCTAGATTGGGCGTGTAGCTGTTGCGAGAAGCCAATTGCTCTTTGACACTGGCAACGTACAACCAATCGGGTGCTTTGATGACCAATTCTCCATTCATCGTTGCACACAGACCAAAGTTAGTAGCTATCAACATTTGGGGCTGAATGCGTTGGGCGATTTCGAGGCTTTCTCGCAATGCGCCTGCGATTAATGGTTGTCCGGTATTTTCCACAGGTTCATCCTCTAGTTTAAATCCAGTAGGAAGGGGTTCCCAGGTGATTTCCAATGCTGGCTTTTGGTTAATCTTGAGTTGAGTTGTCATACATGCAACCTTATCGTTGGCGTTGGCGTAAGCCTGCCTTTGGCACAGCCTACCGTAGGTAATCGATCTTTATTTTAGAACATTACTAATAGTTGAGGGCAAACTATTAAGTACAACTGCGGGTGGAACACACTACCAGCAGTATTCCACCAATAGATTAGCCGTGGCGTTTTTGGTGCCATTGCCAAGCATGGGCGATGATATCTTCCAGCTTAGGAAATTCAGGATTCCAACCCAGGACTTTGCGAACTCGATCGCTACTACCAACTAAGATCGAAGGATCTCCAGCGCGTCTGTCGCCATAGACGACTTTAATCTCTTTTCCGGTTACTTTTTTAGCGGTTTCGATTACTTCCTTGACGGAGTAACCATTGCCATTGCCCAGGTTAAATACCTGACTATCACCGCCTGCGAGTAAATAAGCTAGTCCCAATACATGGGCGGTAGCTAAATCCTGAACGTGGATATAGTCGCGGATACAAGTACCATCAGGCGTAGGATAATCGGTACCGTAAACCGAAATATGCTCCCGCTTGCCCATCGCGGCGAATAGGACGAGGGGAACTAAATGAGTCTCAGGGGTATGATCTTCGCCTAGACGACCCATAGGATCGGCTCCAGAGGCATTGAAATACCGAAAGCGAACTGATTTGAAGTTGTGGGCGGTATCAAAGTCAGAGAGGATATTCTCGACCATTAGCTTGCTCGTGGCGTAGGGACTAATTGGTGCAAAAGGGCAATCTTCCACAATCGGCGTGGTTGCTGGAATGCCGTATACAGCGCAGGTGGAGGAGAAAACTAGCTTGTGAATGTCTGCTGCCCGCATTGCTTCGACTAGATTGAGGGTACCCATGACGTTATTTTCATAGTACATACCTGGTTTTTCGACCGATTCACCGACAGCAATATAGGCGGCAAAGTGCATCACCGCATCGATCTTGTGAGTGGCAAAGACGCGATCGAGTGCAGCCCGATCTCGAGTATCACCGACAACCAACTCGACATCCAAAACGCTCTTAACTAATTCTTGATGTCCATACTCTAAGTTATCAAAAATTACGACATTATAGCCCGCTTGTTTCAAGGCTAAGACGGCGTGGGAGCCAATATATCCGGCTCCACCTGTTACTAAAATTGTTGACTTTTGCTCGGACATCTGGATTAGTTAATAAATTTATAAAAGGCACTAGTTTAGTGTACCCACACACCAAGGCAGAGGTTGGATAATAAGAGTAATCGGCTTAATATTAGATTTAACTATTTTTATGGAAATTATTCGGATCGCCGTTTTATCAGACAATTACATTTTCTTGATGCTTGACCTCGATCGCAAGATCGCCGCAGTTGTCGATCCGGCTGAAGCTGCACCAGTGCTAGCTGAACTCGCCCGTCATCAAGTCGAACTCGTGGCAATCTTTAATACCCACCACCACGGCGATCATGTCGGTGGCAATAAGGAATTGATCGCGGCATTTCCCAATCTCTGTGTCTATGGCGGTGCCGAAGATCGGGGACGGATTCCTGGCCAGCAGGTATACTTAGTCGATGGCGATCGAGTCCAATTTGGCGACTACACGGGTCAGATCCTATTTATCCCTGGGCACACCCGCGCTCATATCGCCTATTATTTCCCCCCAATTGACAGTGACGTTCCAGGTGAATTGTTCTGTGGGGACACGATTTTTGCAGGTGGCTGTGGTCGCTTATTTGAAGGGACTCCCGCTCAAATGGTCGGATCGATGACTAAATTGCGGCAGTTGCCAGACAACACGCGGATCTGGTGTGCTCATGAGTACACACTGAGCAATCTCAAATTTGCCGTCACCGTTGACCCCGACAATCAAGAACTCGCACAGCGACTGGTTAGTGTTACAGTCGATCGTCAAAATCTCATCCCTACAGTTCCCACTTGGATGGGAATTGAGAAACGAACTAATCCCTTCCTCCGGTGGGATGTAGCCGCGCTTCAGTCCAGTGTAGCTAGCAATGATGGTGTCGAAACCTTCGCCAAAATTCGCGGTCGTAAAGACCAATTTTAGAATTGCTACGCTGGTTAGGACACAAACCCGACTTTTCCAAAAAGTCGGGTTTGTAGCAGCACTAATTTTAGTATTCTCATTTTCGTTACTGAGATTAGACATCAACTAGATAGTCTACTTGATGAGCTTCAGTTCGATCGGGAATTTCTAGTCTGTCTTCATAGCGATAGATGACGGCACTGGGAACGGGATGCTGACGATCTCTATTTTGGGCTAATACTTGCTCGATCGGTACTTCAAGATAAACAATGCGAATCCGCGCATGATAAGCAGCAAATAACTGAATCAATCCCAGTCGAGTTGGTTTGACAATATTAGTTGCGTTCCAAATAAATGATGTCTGAGTCTGAAGATATCCTTTGGCAATACTCTTTGCAGCGCGAATGATCTCGCCTTGCTCACCTGTGGGTAAAATTCCCATTTTTTGGCGCAATGTATCCAGAGATACGACTGGTAGATCGGGATAATTTTGCTCGATCCAATAATCCTTCCCCGTGCCAGGTAAGCCACACATTAGAATAACTTCTAAGCGTGTATCATCATAAGCCGCATAAGTCGGATCGGCATTGTCTTTGTTGAAGTAAACAAATCGACTATGATCTGACTCAAAAGCATAAGGCTTGTCAAAACAATCGTACTCACGACAAAATTCTCGAAAGAACTCGATCGTTTCCAATAATCTCGCCCGATCTTGACAAATTCGACCCAGAATATCAGCCTCTGCCATCAATGCTAGCCAGTCACAGCGAATTAGTTGACTAACCCGAATAATCGATCGCAACGGTTGCGGTTTATCCCAAAACCAAATCGGCAGACTTTCATACTTAACGATCGCCACAATCGCTTCCCGAATCTCAAATGGCGTGCTGATATCTTTCAAAATCTCCCGTGTCATCCGCGCTCCCAAATTGACATGTCCCTTGGCAGTAATCATTCCCGCTTCAGACACCTGAGTAGCATCAGGTTTGGCAATATCATGAAATAATGCTGCCGCAAATAAGATCGATCGATCCTGAACATTCATCGCTTGCCAATCTGGTAGTGAAACTAGAGCTTCGCAAACTAATTTAGTGTGAATCCAGACGTTTCCTTCGGCATGATAGAGGGGATTTTGTTCACACTTTTCTAGTCCATACAGTGATGGGAATCGTTCTAAGATTGCCGCCCAATCGATCGGTTTATCTGTTACTGTTGGACAATGAGGAAATGTCCATAGTAAATCCTTTGTGATTGTACTCATTGTGCTTATACTGTCTAACATAAAAATATATTGGTGCCACTTAATTAGAGGTAGGGGCAATTCATGAATTGCCCCTACCTCTAATTAAGTAGCTAGTAAACTGCAAACAAATCAACACCAATTTGCAATTGATTAGGAATAATCGGACGACTTAACCAATGACTCTCCGATTGTAAGATCGTCGTCAAAAAATCTGCTCGCACATATTTGTATCGATCGATTGTCAATTCTGGTGTCTCTACCTTGATGTACAATCCTTCCATCAACGAACTTTGATTAGTCTGTTGAATAGCCAGATCTGGATTCAAACCTTGTTCTAGACAAAGTTCGCGTAATCTATCAATATGTCCATTTCCAATGAAATGGGACTGCTGGAGCAGGTTTATAAGCTGCTGGTGAGACTGTAATTTCCCCTCAAATAGCACGGGTACGGAAGCTATTGCCAACCCTGTCAATATCTCTTTTCGTGCTGCCGTACTGAGAAATTTACCACTCGATCGATCGAGTAAATCGTATTCTAAGAAATAGTGCGGCAACCTGTCATAAAAGACGGTGTGCTTGGCATACAGCCATTCACCATAGAGGATATATCGATCGCCCAAAGCATTCCACAGTGACCCATAGTGACTATGCGCCCACTGTTTGAATAGATTGAAATGGCGTTCGCGGGGACCACCAGTTAGGTAATGTCCCCGACTTTGCAACAGCAGTTGTCCCTGTGCGTCGAAACTAATTGCCGCATTTGCACCATCGACTTTCTCTTCAACTACGACATACTCATTTGCAATTAGGCTAAATCGCACGCTGTCTAAATCCTCATCCCCAGGCTGTTGACGCGAACCCTCAATGTGCGGCGTTCGCGGATATTTTTTCATCAGCATTTGACGTTCCCCTCTCAAGGCAACAATGTTAGTATTAACTCGTAAGTTCTAAGTCGTAATTAAGTTACTAGATTGGAAATTCAAAGCCTACCTAGAACTTCACCACTAATTGTGGCTGATGCTGAGTATTGCCGATGATAACTATTAATTACTGACTAAAGATGGAGAGGCGGAGGACTACATGGGAAACTCGCTGACAGACTCATAGATATTCTCAATCTAATCTATGTACTACTGGATGTCAAGGTATGGCTAAATACCCGACTCGATGGATAGAGTCGGGTATTTGTTGCGCGTTTAATTAAGAACTCTAGACAACTGCGATCGCTCGGACAATATCGCTTTGGGTGATAATCCCGATCGGGTGATGATTGGCATCAACTACAGGTAAACGATGAATCTTCTTGTCATGCATAATTCTCGCAGCAACTGGGAGCAAGGTATCTGCCGAAACAGAAACGGTGTGGGTTGACATCACTTCACCAACTGTTTGTCCCAATGCTTTGTGCAAATCTCGATCGTATGTAACGGGATTTTGGAAGTAAATTACCCCACCCAAAAACATCATATATGGTGGTTGTTCGAGACCTTTTTCTTGCCACATTAAGTCGGATTCTGAAATTATTCCCACCAGCTTGCCAGTGTCATCAACTACTGGCAAACCACTGATACGTCGATCGACCAAAAGTTTAACTGCTTCGGGCAGTGGCATACTGGGCGTAACAGTCAGAACATCGGCAGTCATCCAACTAGCAACAGTTTGTGACATAACTTAATTATTGAAATGATTTAAAGTGCAGCGATCGACAAGACGATTAGATTTGCTTCACATCTCTATTATAGTTAGGCAAATAATAACTCTACCAAAATATCATAATGTCTTCCAAATGATTAAGGCTAGAGAAGATCGACTACCTACTTTAGGCGATGCCAACTTCTCCAGCCTCACATTGATATTTCTCAAGCGTAAAACCTAAATTTAAGCTGCAACAAATTTCATCGAAATGCCATTCATACAGTAGCGCAATCCAGTTGGTTTTGGGCCATCTTCAAATACATGTCCCAGATGCCCGCCACAGCGACGACAATGGACTTCTGTGCGGGTTGAAAATAATGACTTATCAACAGAAGTCTCGATCGCATTTGGGAGCGGATCGTTGAAACTCGGCCAACCAGTGCCACTATTAAACTTGGTATCAGAGACAAACAGCGGTAAATCGCAGCCAGCACAGACAAATTGACCTTTGCCATACTCTTTGTCTAAAATACTCGTACCAGCCCGCTCGGTGCCATGCTTCCGCAGTACGCTAAACTGTTCGGGTGTCAGGATCGCCTGCCACTGTTCATCAGTTTTGGTGATTTCAAATTCGCCTGTTGTTTTTGCCATTGGGGGTGTCTTTGAGGATAAAAAATAAAGTCCGCTAGCCGCACCAATTGGTGCCAGCGCAATCGATAATAGTGTTCTTCTCTGCATCTTGTCAGGATTATCAAGATTACCTATATTTTAACAATTATCTGTTTTAGTGGTTTAGTGTTTTAGTGGTTTAGTGGTTTAGTAAATAGCTATAACTCCCAGTCTCCCAGTCTCCCAGTCCCTCCCCTCCCTTCCCATGCAATTCCCCGATCTCAACAGCCTCACTCTCGCTCAACAAGTCGCCCAAATGGTGGTAGTTAGAGCCTCCAGTTATCTATTCGATCATCAGATCCAGTATCCTGAATTCGGTGAGTGCGATCGAGCGACGCTCAAGCATTGGATTGGCGATCTGGGCGTGGGTGGGGTGATTTTTTGGGGTGGGAACGGGGGCGAATTAAGTTTGCGGATTCAGCAGTTGCAAGCCTGGGCGACGTATCCGCTGCTGATTGCTGCTGATATTGAGGAAGGGGTGGGGCAAAGATTTACAGGTGGGACTTGGTTTGCGCCACCGATGGCTCTAAATGCGATCGCTCAAACCGATTTACCCAAGGCGATCGAGTATGCGCGCAGAATGGGCGCGATTACTGCCCAGGAAGCTCTAGCAGTGGGGATAAATTGGATTTTGGCTCCAGTAGTTGATGTCAATAATAACCCCGCTAATCCGGTGATTAACATTCGATCGTTTGGAGAGACACCTGAAATAGTTAGTAAGCTAGCGACTGCTTATATTCAAGGAGCGGCGGAATATCGCGTGCTCACCTGTGCCAAACATTTTCCTGGTCACGGGGATACTAGTGTAGATTCACACTGGGCGTTGCCCGTAATTCCCCACGATCGTCAGCGATTGGAATCGATCGAGTACCCCCCATTTCGGGCGGCAATTCAGGCGGGGGTTGATAGTGTGATGAGTGCCCACTTGGTAATTACCGCGCTGGATTCAGAACTACCGGCAACACTCTCTCCCAGAATTTTGACGGAAGAATTACGCCATAATTTAGGGTTTGAGGGCTTAATTAGTACCGACGCGCTGGTGATGGGGGCAATTGCCGATCGATATGGGGCGGACGATGCACCAGTTATGGCAGTGGCGGCGGGTTCAGACATTATCTTGATGCCTGTCGATCCAGCGATTGCCATTCAGGCTGTCTGTCAGGCGGTAGAATCGGGGCTGATTAGCGCGGAGCGGGTTAAAGCTAGCGTGGGGCGGATTTGGCGATCGAAACAGAAGTTATTCCAGGAGTGGAATGGCGTGACGCTCACGCAGTCGCCAGTCAATAGTCAACCCGCCACGCTAACGACACTAGCCACACCGGAATCGATGGCTGTGGCGGCGGGGATGTTAGCAGACTCGATCGTCACTCAGGGCAATCTTCCGCTCCAACCCAAGGCTGGCAAAAATATTATTGCCCTCGAAGAGATTCTCGATACGACCTTCCTCAGTCGCAGTACTCCAGCCGTCACCATTCCGACCAAACTCGGCTACCAGCTTCAGTTAATTAACCGCCATAGTCCTGCAATCACGATTCCCCCTGAAGAATCAGTCATCCTCCAACTCTTTATTCGCACCAGTCCATTTTCAGGTGGATTGGGCATTACGTCTGTCGCTAAAAAGTTGCTCGAACAGTTAGTCGCAAATAACCAACTCCAAGGATTAGTAATTTACGGTAGCCCTTATTTACTGACAGATTTTGCGCCACTACTACCCCCAGACGTTCCAGTAGTATTCTGCTATGGGCAAATGGCTGCTGCACAATCGATCGCGCTCGGCAAGTTATTCGGGTCAAAAAGTTAGTAAAATTGGATTATCATGGTATACACTTGTACCGCGATCGACACCTCAATTTATTCAACTAGAATATATTATTAAAAGTAATGATTAGTCGCGAACAGCTAAAACTAGAAATTGACTCTGTTGATGCTACTCATATCGAAGTATTGCATCGTATTATTTTATCATTAAGAACTCCAATTTTAACTACCACAAATTCTGACCAAGATAATGGTATTAACCCACTGAAAAATAGCATTCTATTTGAAGGTGATATTATTTCACCAATCGATCTAGATTGGGACGCTGCACAATGATTATTCTGGATACTCATGCTTGGTTGTGGTGGGCGAACGAATCAACAAAACTCTCATCAAAAGCGAATGAAATTATTCAAGAAGCTGATATTATCGGCATCCCAGCGATTTGTTGCTGGGAAATCGCGATGCTGGCTACGAAATCGAGAATTGAGTTGTCAATGGATGTCTCAGATTGGATCGATTTAGCTCTGAATCGTCCTAAAATTCAGCTCTTACCTTTGACACCTAAAATTGCAGTTAAGTCTACTCAATTACCAAGCGATTTTCATGGAGATCCAGCAGATAGATTAATTGTTGCTACTAGTATGATCCATCAATCGTCATTAGTTTCAAAAGATCGAAAAATCCAAAACTGGGGTCATGTGGAAGTAATTTGGTAACTAATACTCTGATGAGATTACTTTCTAGATTTAATCGCTAGGTTCAATAAAGATATCAACCAAATTAATCCACCTAAACCTGCTAACCCAAATAGATATATCGACCAAGTTGGATAAGTTGAAGTTAATAGAATTGCAGCGATCGCACTCAGTCCAGTCAAGCACAAGTAGCCAAGATTGTGAATAACTAGATGTAATTGTTTGATCGATCGATCGGCTGTACGGTTTTGAATTGATAGTTCTAACTCTTTCTGTTCTAGTTGTTGCTTGAGCTGGTAAATTAACTTTTTGTTCGCATTCGGCTGAGTTAATTTTTGCTTGAGATAATTTGCAGCTTGTCTACTCAGTTTACCGACAATATTGCCACGCTCGGCGATCGCTATACTCCGAATAAACGGCTGGGCGGCGACAACTAAGTTGTAGTCAGGATCTAGGGTTCTAGCGATACCATCAAGTGTCGATAAAGCTTTGAGAATAAAACTCATTTCTGGAGACATTTGGAATGGTTGCTGGACAAAAAGTGTAGTGATTTCACTCTTGATTTGCTCGAATTCCTTGATGTCTACTGGTCGATCGGTAAAACGTTCGAGCATGAAATCGATCACTCGTTCGATCGGCTGCATATCTTCTACTTGCTCGATCAATCCCAGTTCAATTAGATTATTAGTAACGGCAATACCATCCTTTTTCATCACTGCCCAAAACGTCTCAATCATTCGATCGGTAGAGATGTGTTTTAGCTCTGCCATCATCCCAAAATCATAGACGACTAGTTTACCATCAGCCATGATTGCCATATTGCCAGGATGGGGATCTGCTTGAAAAAACCCGTCTACTAGGAGTTGTTTGAGATAGCAACAGATTCCCAATTGATTGATTTGTTTGGGATTGAAACCACAGGCTTCTAGTTTAACTCTGTCGTCAATTTTGATGCCTGGTAAATAACTCATGGTTAATACCTTATCTGTGGTATATTTCCAGTAAATTTCAGGTGCAATAACTAGTTTACTTTCTTTGAAATTTTCTCGAAATCTGTCGGCATTTTGACCTTCATTCGTATAGTTTATTTCTTGGAATAGTAATGTAAAAAATTCTTGGTAGATCGCTCTTAGTTCGATCGATCTTTTCTTGGGTAATAATCTGTCTATCCACCAGAGTAGCTTGCCAATTACATCAAAGTCGAGTTCAAACAATTGCTGTAAACCTGGACGCTGAACTTTGATGACGACTGCTGCACCAGTGCGGAGCTTGGCGCGATGTACCTGTCCCAAGCTAGCAGCCGCAATCGGTACCAGATCGAACTGGGCGAATAAAGTATCGATATCTGCACCGAGTTCGGTTTCAATAATTCTAATTGCTTCGATCGTGCTAAATGCTGGCACTCGATCTTGTAATTGACTCAAAGCTTCGGTATAAATCGGCGGAAAAAAGTCAACTCTAGTCGATAAAGATTGACCGATCTTAATAAAAGTTGGCCCTAATCCGATCGTGGTATCGACGAGTTTTTGGGCTTGGCGGCGGTGATAGCGGGGATTTTTGGTGGGGAATAGAAAATCTTTGAGAACATTTAAACTCAGCCCAATTGCTGCGCTAAAAATGTCAAATTGTCTGGCTTGGGGCGAATATTTGGCTCTTTGCCAACGAAATGTGGGATCGGGTTGAATGAGGGTGGTAGCGACGACAGATTGCGCCAGTTCGGGTAGTTGTCGTCGCGATCCTAGTTTCCACATGGCCGATTTTTGCTCCACTTTAGTGAAGTTCTAATACTGTTGGAATGGTGACAGTGAAGCTGGTTTTGGCGGTTGATGGTGCTACCATTTCACTCGTGACGATAATTTTGCCTTGAATACGATCTACCATCGATTTAACTAGGGCTAAACCCAATCCAGTTCCGGCAATTGCCTGTTGAGTGGTGCCAGCTCCACGCCGGAATCTTTCAAATAGATGGGGTAGATCCTCTGCGGAGATTGGTTTGCTCAGATTGGTAATTTTAAAGATGGCTCGATTCTCTTGCAGAGAGGCTCCGCCAACGGATTCGATCGTCAACCAGAGTTCGATCGTGGTTTTGGGGATGGCAAATTTACCAGCGTTTACTAGCAATTCTTCCAATATGTGTTTGAGTGCGTCGGCATCAGTCTCGATCTGTGGCGACACGGAAGGGAGATGGAGTGAGAGTTCTAGAGCTTTGCTGTCCGACCATCGATCGGCTACAAGCGTCGCTTGCTCAGAGATAAATTGGTTGAGTCCAACTTGTTGAGGGTGAAATTCGAGCTGATTTGACTCCAACTGCTGGAATTTGAGCAGATCGTTAATTAGCTTGATTTCTCGCTGACACTGATCGTCGAGGATATCGATATACTGGGCGCGACGAGCGGGATCGACATCAGTTTGCCGCAGCATTTTGATTGCCAAAGACATGCTGGTGAGTGGTGTCCGCAACTCATGCCCGATGGTGTTGATAAACTCATCTTTGAGTTCGTTGGCTTGGCGCAATTTATCCATCCGCTTGCGTCCAGCATCGTGCAGCTTGGCTTGAAGTTGGAGGCTAGTCTGAACTTGGGATGTCCGACTGGCGATCGCATTTTGAGCGTGTTTGAGCGATGTGCTTTGGATGCGGGCGAGGGCGATCTGATAAATTTGGCACTGGAGTAAGTTTAATTCGACCGGGTGCCAGTGACGAGATCGATCGTGTTGAAGTACCAACCAACCCCACAGAGCTTCAGAGGGTGGGCGATCTGGCGTTATCGATCCCATCAGCGGAATCATCGCAATGCTTGGTAAAGTATCATCTTGAAAGATGAGACGATCTGTCGATGTTGTATGTTTTTCTCGATCGAATACCGTTGGGTTGGGAGCATTCGCCAGGGCGATTTTACACAAGTGCGAATTTTCTAATAAGAACGATGATGGTAATGACTTAACATCGCCATTGCGCGCATCGATTGTCGTGACGATTTGCACCTGTGTGCTGGTTTTCGGAGATCCGATCGTTGATTTGGCTAATGCCGATGAATTGGCGATCGTCCGTAATAATGTAGTTGTGAGGGTCGATCCTGGTTTCGATCCACTCTCTCGATCTGGCACAGTTGTCAGTGGAGCAGGATCGGGCTTTTGCTTGGACGGATCGCTAGTTTTGAGCGTCAAAACTAGTCCGCGCCGTAGCTCTAAGGCTTCCACCATATCAGATACAGCAATTTCAAACAGTCGATCGACCTGCTGATTTTCAACAATTGCTTGAGTCAGATGATGGTGTAGCTGTGGATAAATTTGAGAAATGTGTGCCTGCGCCTGAAGATCTTCTTCGATCAATGCCGTGCTAACGTAGTCGGCGACGATTTGAAATACTAATTTTGTCTCTCGATACCATTGCACCCCTTTTGTCGCCACCATCAGGCAGCCAGTCACCCGATCCCGATCGCGAGTTTCGACGATCGTCACCTGATAATCAGGCAACAAGGGCATTTTCCACTGAGTAGGAGTTGGCGCGGCGGGAATTGAATAATTGGATATTTGAGTTGAGATCGTGTTCGCCCGATGGTTTACACAGGCACTCGCCGCAACCCTGACGATACCTGGCGACAGGTATTGCAATATCCAGCAGCCATCTGCTGCAAAATTATTGGCGACAGATTGTGCCAAAAGAGCTAGTACTTCTCGTCGATCTCCACCAGCCGCTATCGGCTGGACGATCTGAAGAATACGTTGTCCGAAATAGTCAATTTCGCGAGAATCCTGCATGGGTAGTACATCAGATGAGCAGCGTTTATAGATCCTAGACCTACCCATTTATTGTGCCACACTGTGGGGATTCACAAATAATGGTCTAAGCGAGAATCTATCTACTTAAACTAAGCATTCCCATAAGTTGGGTTGTTATTGATGGGTTGTCATTAGTTTTTCGAGTTGGGAGCGTGGGAGCGTGGGAGCGCGGGAGCAACGGAGCAACGGAGTGTATGAGGGAAAGGCACCCAAACCCCAAGGCTCCCACGCCCCATGCTCCCGCACCCCCCTGCTCCCACGCCCCCATGCTCCCACGCCCCCGTGCCCCCACGCCCTAAAGATCCCCCTGTCTCAACGTCTTCACCCACTTAAGCTGTTTGGGCAGGATGGCCATGCGGACGATCGAGAATGGCATAATGACTAGCCAGTGGAGAATAAAGATCGAGCCGATCGCGGTTTGAGTGATGCGGGTGAAAATACTAACTGTGCGGTTTGCTTGCTCATAACTGCGGCGCAAGCCCACCCAAATCGACCACAATGGCAGAGCCACGCCGAGGGAAGCTGTCATGGGTAGCAGTAGGGGCGGATGTTTGAGCCAGACTGACAGCAGAAAGTCGGGAATACCTGCGGGTGGGAGCAGATATTGAATCGCTAAAAATGAGAGTAGATCGAGGGTTTTCTTGGTACCCAAGCGATTGCTAGCGATCGAGCTGCCATAGTCGAGATAGCGTTGAAATCCGCCCTCTGCCCAGCGATTGCGTTGATGCCAGAGTGCTTTTAATGTAGTCACGCCTTCTTCACCCACAGGTGGATAAGGCATTAGTTCGATCTCCCAGCCAGTTAGATGCAGCCGAATCGTCAGATCCAGATCGTCAGTAATCGTCAATTCGTTCCAGCCATCGCAACCAATTAACGCTGTGCGCCGGACAAATTGACCGTTACCGCGTAGTTCGCCGATGCCCCCTCTTCCAACTCGTTGTTGCTGGAGATAGGCATCCAGAGCCATTTCTGCCTGCTGTCCGCGCGTGAGGAAATTGGTTTCACTATTACTAATTGCTTTGCGGAGTTGGATCGCACCGACGTTGGGCGTTTGGAAATAAGCGAGGACTTGGTAAAGAAAATCGGGGGCGACTTGAGCGTCGGCATCAAAGACACCGATGAGTTCGCCCTGCATCAGGGTGACGACTTGATTGAGGGCGGCAGATTTACCGCCTGTATCTGTGGCTGTCCGGTGCAGGACTTGGAGCTGGGGATATTTTTGGGCGAGGGTATCCAAAATCTCTGGAGTACGATCGGTACTATTATCGTCGATCGCCCACACTTCATATCGATCGGCTGGATAGTCCAATTTGCACAGACTTTCTACCAAATTGGTAATCACTGCGGCTTCATTTTTGGCGGCAATTGCCAGGGAAATGAAGGGATAAGTCTGAGGTGGAGTCAATACTGGCGATGCGGCGATCTTGGTAGTTACCAGTTTCAACGCCCGCAGGCAAAAGATCCCAGTTACTGCCCATACGACAAGATAGCCCCAACTAATCAGGTGTAATGCGACAATCGCCAACCATAAACATCCCAGCACTATTGCTGCTTTTAACCTTCGATAACCCATCCCCACAGACCAATCGATCGATGCTACGGTGGGATCTTCGACAGTTAATGGCAAGCTGCTTTCGGACATTTCGTTGGCGAATCCTCTCGTGTAGAGAATCGGATGGCGGGAGGGCTATCTCATAGTAACTCAAGTTGCTGCCTAGACTCAAAGGTTGTACATAGTAACCGCCAAGGCTGTTGGAGAAACTCAATCAAAAGAAGTTTCAGGTTTGAGCGGATATACCGCAGCACTTTTGGCTGTGGGTGGGAATGGGGGCGGCTGAGTACCAGATCTGAGACTGTAGCTAAACGCCAATAGCTTCAGCCAGATCCGTGGTGATTTGGCTTCCAACCACGGTTGAATTTGAACGGCTAGAGCTGGAATCCAGCTAGCAAACAGGAAATTTACGATCGCATTCAATCCAAATACGATATAAGTACCCAACCAGCGGAAGATATCTTTGGCTCCGGCAATTTTCCAGATCCACAGTAATAACGCCGGATTTTGTCTGGCGGCTTTGAGTGCCAGTCGATTGAACGTAATCCAATCAGTTCGATCCTTGATAAAGGTGTCGGCGACTGCTGGCGGTTCGTTTGCGAGTAAGCCGAAGAAGGTATTTAGCGTGGCATTGATCCGCGCTGGTGGTAAGGACATCCCCGTTGGTACCATCATCCCTTTGGAAAATAGCCACGTTACTGCTACATTGCTCTGGTAGGCGCGAATTCGAGTCAGGGCATCGGTGTCGAGCAGATCGTGTTTGAGGGCAGTATCGAGCAGGTGAGTCAGGCGGGGCAGATTGCGAACGAGAGAACCAAAGCCAGTGAATACCAGCGGTGACTGGAGAGACGCAGCATCGCCGATCGCAATCAGTCGATCGAATGCTACGATTCGATCGCTACTACTGACGGTAAAGTGCCCAGGAATATAGCCAAATGTCGGCTTCCGCCAAACTAGTTTGTCCATGTCGCAGCGACGATACTCCGGCAAAATCGTAAAGAAATCCTCGTACATTTCCAGCAGTGAGCCAGGATTGGTGGGATTTACCTGATGGTAGTGGAACAGATAAACGGTGATCTCTTCACCCGCACCTGGAAATAACTCCCAAATTAATTGCCGTCCCCGCGAGATGTCCCCATGACTGTACAACACATCCCCATATTTCTCATCCCAAACCTCTGGCTCAAAACCACTAGAGATCGCCGCCCCCACAGTCGGGCAGACACTATCAAACGCATGAACACCATTTAACTGCCATGCAATTGGCGAAGCTGTACCCATCGCATCCACCAGCAGCCTGCCTCGTGCGATCCGCGTCTCTCCAGTTGGTAAATACTGGCTAGTAACAACCGTTTCTAGCCCCGATACATCCGCACGGCTAAATTCTGTCTCATCCCAGATTTCCCCACCTGCTTGGCGCAATTTGTCCCCGCAGACGCGCAATAATGCCTCCGCATCCAGGCAAATATTCAATACCGTGGGCGTAGACAATACCTTCGCCTTACAATTAGCAGGATTATTCGCATCAAAGAACTTGCTAAATCCATCCACATATTCCCGCGCAATTACCCCTTCAAATTCTGCTGGCGTGAATAGATCCAGATCGATCAATCGCTGAAACTCATCGCGAGAAATATTCCACTCCCGATTCATCCGCCCAAAGGGTAAGCGTTCTAGCAACAGCACCCGATATCCCAATCGCGCCATCACCGCCGCATGAATGACACCTAACGCGCCACCAATATAAATTAGGTCATATTTGTGCTTACTAGTTGCGGTGAGATGAGATGTATCGTCTACCCGAAATAATACCTGCTTGGGTTCCTGAGGATTTTTGACCCCTTCCCGCCACCGTTTTTCCCACCAATACACTCGCTGGAGATCCGCTTCCCCATTGGGCATCTTCTGAAAATACTTCACCGTCGTCGGATAATGAGGCTCCAATGCTGCAAAAATTGACTGATTGCTCAGATCTATTTCTGGTGGTGCGGGATGAGTCGGCGGAAATTCTTGTCTGATTTTAGCCGTTAATTCCTTGACGATCGAACCTTCCCCTGAGATCGATCGATCCGCCCACCGAAACACCTTCAGATAAGTAGTCCGTTGCAATGACCACAAAAAGATCGATAATTCTGGAGCGGGATCTGTTGTGTTACTCGGAAATTGCAATCTCAACCCATCGGGGGTAACGATCGATTTGCCCATCCCTGGCTGCCATTCTTGCTGCAACCACGATCTGACTCGATCGATCTCTGGAGTAGGTATTTCGATGTACAGCAGCTCTTCCATTTCTCGGGAGTGTGGGGACAGGGGGACTGGGAGACGGGGGGACTGGTTGAAGAATGAAACTTAACGCACTCAGCTATCGCTAACATTAACAAACCTCAGTCTCTATATTGTATTGTACTAAAATAAGTTCGATCGTTTAGCTCAGATCCCATGCATTTAATTTTGTATAGCAAAGTAGGCTGTCATCTGTGTGAAGGCTTACAGGAAAAACTGGAGCAAATTACCGATCTAGACATCCAGCTCGAAATCCGAGAAATCACCACCAATCCCGACTGGTTCGATCGATATCAATACGAAATTCCCGTCCTCTGTCTTCAGTCCAATGGCGACGAGCAAACCATCCCCCGCTTCTCCCCCCGCGCTGACGTACCCCATGTCCAGAAGATATTAGAGCAATTCAGGGATTAGTGGATAGTGAATAGTAGTTTAGCTCCCAGTCTCCCGTGCCCCCGTGCTCCCAGTCTTCCCCCCCGTGCCCCAAACTCCCTAACCCCCACTCACAGGCGGAATCAACACCACCTCATCTCGATCGAGCATAATCCGATCTGGTTCGACAAATTCTAAATTAATCCCAAATCGCGTCACATCATGCCATTGAGCTAATTGGGGTCGATCGAGTGTTAATCTGGCTAGTACTGCCTGAACAGGCGTGTTTGGGGGGAATTGATAGGTTATTTCTGCTGTCCCGAAGGCTTCTTGATAAACAGCAAATAACTTGATTGTGACAGTAATTTCAGAGGTTAAGGAAGTCATAAAAGTAATCTCACATCTTGCACCAGTATAAAAATATTATTACTAAGCGGAGATTTAGGGTACCCTGAGATCTCCGCTTAGTAATCGTCGATATGTATTGGGGCAAGATGTGAGTAAGTGCATTACTGAATTGATGTACAGTCCCCCAGTCTCCCAGTCCCGCAACTCCTAAACATTTAACTCTATCGATTACGCGCCCCGACCGCTAGCCCTTATAATGAGAGGCAAGAATTAAAGTTATTTAAGATAGGTAAGGATTGTGGTCGCTACTGTTCAGTCACCCGCTACAGCGCGTCGAGTTGTATTTCCATTTACTGCCATTGTGGGGCAAGAGGAAATGAAATTAGCCCTGTTACTAAATGTGATTGACCCCTTTATTGGCGGGGTGATGATCATGGGCGATCGAGGTACTGGTAAGTCTACCACGATTCGAGCATTGGCAGATTTGCTGCCAGAGATTGACGTGGTTGCTGGCGATCCTTTCAATAGCCACCCCAGCGATCCCGATTTGATGAGTGAGGAGCTGCGTCAAGAATTTTTGACTACTCAAGCCGCCTATCCCGTTGCTACTAAGAAAGTGCCGATGGTAGATTTACCACTAGGTGCGACGGAAGATCGGGTGTGTGGGACGATCGATATTGAGAAAGCTCTATCCGAGGGTGTCAAAGCGTTTGAGCCTGGATTGCTAGCTAAAGCTAATCGGGGTATCTTGTATGTAGATGAAGTCAACCTCCTCGACGATCACCTCGTGGATGTATTGCTCGATTCGGCGGCGAGTGGCTGGAATACCGTCGAGCGCGAAGGGATATCGATTCGTCACCCCGCCCGATTTGTTTTGGTTGGTTCCGGCAACCCAGAAGAAGGAGAACTGCGCCCTCAATTATTGGATCGGTTTGGGATGCACGCCGAGATTCGGACTGTCAAAGAGCCAGAATTGCGCGTCCAAATCGTCGAGCAAAGATCGGATTTTGACCAGAATCCCAATAAATTCACCGTCGAATATCAAGAACCACAAGTCTTGCTCCAACAAAAAATCGTTGAAGCTCAAACCAGACTGGCTGATGTTACCCTCGATTACGATCTGCGGGTGAAGATTTCCCAGGTTTGCTCTCAATGCGACGTAGACGGACTCCGTGGCGATATCGTCACCAACCGCGCCGCGAAGGCTTTAGCCGCCTTTGAAGGGCGGACAGAGGTGACTCTAGACGATATTAGTCGGATCATCGCCCTGTGTCTGCGCCATCGGCTCCGCAAGGATCCACTCGAATCGATCGATTCCGGTTATAAGGTAAATAAGGTGTTTGCAGAAGTATTTGGGGTGGAATTAGGCTAGCTAATCGCTAATTAACTAGTAGACCTCTTGCGTGAATCCAGAATTGTTCATATTTTGACCAGTTAATTAAAATCTAAAAGTCTTATTGCCAACAACTAACAACTAGTAACTAACAACTAAAACATTATGATTTGATATTCGCGCAAGAGGTCTAGTAGTAAACACAGCAGCCTTTAACATATGGACAGACAACCATGACTGACAAAACTTCAGAAAAATACGTACCAGATATCAATCCCAGTGAGATTGAAGACCCCAGCGCAATACTTGCTGACAAGGATCGTTCTTTTCTAGAATGTGTGATGGTCGAAGGTAGCTTCGTCGATCTTTATGATGCGCGGGACTTTACCGAAATTGTATTTCGGATTATGCGCGACTTGATGACCACCGCAGCCGCAGACCGAGTAGCCGACGAACTACACAAGCCAATAGTAACCACTAGCGAACAAGCCTTACAAGTTGAAATAACCGATCTGTGGAAAGACTCCAATCCACTTGTCGCCTTGCTCAGTCGGGTGCGTCCGCCGTGGCAAGGGCCAGGTATTTTCAAGATTACTTCCGATCTATTTTTCTTTCGGGCTGCTAATGAAAGCGGACTGGAACGAAGTTCTCAAGAAAAAGATACCTATCGGAAACAATCTGTGAAAGCAGTATTTATGGCAACCAAGAAAGAACTGTCTGCGGCGCGAATTGAGGAAATAGCCAGTTGGTTGCCCGAAGATGGAGTTCGAGAACTCTGGAACGAAGCATAGCTTGAATTGGAAATTGCTGTTATCGGTAAGGGTTGCAGCAATTCCAATTGTTAGATATGGCTGCTCAATCCTCGCGGAACAGAGGATCGATTAGTCCGCTGATTGATTTTTGAATCTTACGCTTGCGTTCCCAGTTCTTAAAAGCTCTTTCATAAGCCAGTCCCTGGCGTTGAGAAAAGAACTTCCAGGTATTTAGTCCAAAGCCGATGCTCCAGATACTCAAAATCCACAAAGCCCAAGGGATAGCGATTCCGCCTGCAAGCAACAGATTAAAAGTTACCAAGCCACCATTTACGACTAGATATCTACCGAGTTTCCCTTGAAACTTCGACTTGCGATGAATCTCAAATTCCTTGAACTTATTAACACTACTTTGCTGAGTCAGCCAGCTAGTCTCAGCCAGCTTGAGTGTATCCGGTGAAATTCGCATTTCATCAGCGATTTCAAGCAACTGCGCGTAGGACAATTCTGTATCCTGCTGGGGATACTGTGCCAAGGCAATGTTCAGAATCTGCTGGACATCTTCCTGACTATAAGAGCGAGTTAGGGACTGTTCTGATGAGTTCATATCCAATCGGTCGAACTAATTACAACTAGTAGGCTAAACAAATGTCTATACCTATTATCGCATCGATCATTTAGTCACGGCATAGATCGATCTCCGTACTTGACAGTGGTAGTCTAACCGACGATCTGCCACCAGCCAAAACTCGGCCCAATCAACCGCACCATCAACCAGCCAAATACCAATAGCCCAATCCCAATCCAGGCTCCTTTGGTACTAACCCGCACAAATTCCGCTGACTGTGTTGTCGTTAGTGGAAGCCAGGGGACGATTCGGGTTCCGTCAGGATTGGGAGTGGTATTCTTGCGTCGTTTTGCATCGCCCATGACTAGATATTGACCTGAGTTTACTACTTAGAATCTAGATATTATTCGCTATCTATGTCAATCCGCCGCAACTAAATTTAATCCTGGCGATGGTGAGATCGTGGCTAACTTCGGTGAAATAGTTGGTGCTATGATGGCTGTGTTCGATCGCCAATCTGTCGATCCGTACAGGGTAGAACTCTGACTCTGGGCAATGGTGGGTAATGCCGATCGAAGGTGGCTAGCTACCGCAACTGTAGTGCTATCATAGGTTTGAGTTACCAGCTTCGGATACAACCCGATCCCAATTATTGGAACGATCAGGCACAATGCGATCGATAATTCACGCGGTTGAGCATCTACTAATCCCTCGCCATTCGATTCACTCTGCTGTCCATAAAACACGCGACGTAACATCGAGAGCAAGTAAATCGGTGTTAGCAATAAGCCCACCGCCGATAAAAATACCACCCCAGTCTTGAAACCGACGCTGTAGATATCGCTAGTCGTCAAACCCAGAAAGATCGTCAGTTCGCCCACAAAACCACTCATCCCAGGTAACGCCAGGGAGGCCATTGAAGCAAACGTAAATAGCGCGAAGGTTGTCGGCATCGATTTTGCAATCCCACCCATCTTATCCATTGATAACGTGTGTGTCCGCTCGTAAATCGTCCCCGCCAGGAAAAATAATGCGGCTGCAATCAAGCCATGTGAAATCATTTGCAGCATCGCACCATTGATACCCAATGCTGTGAACGAAGAAATTCCAATCAGCACAAATCCCATGTGGGAAATCGACGAATAAGCCAGTCGCCGCTTGAGATTGTCTTGGGAAAAAGCAGCCAGGGCACCATAGACAATGTTTACCACACCTAATACCGCCAGGACAGGTGCAAAGTAGACATGAGCATGGGGCAACATCTCGGCATTTAACCGAATCAGCGCGTAACCACCCATTTTCAGCAGTACCCCTGCCAAAATCATCGAACCAGGCGCAGGAGCTTCCCCGTGGGCATCTGGCAGCCAAGTGTGAAACGGGAAAATCGGGAGTTTGACACCAAAAGCAATCAGCAAACCTGCGTATGCTAATAACTCTAAGCCGATCGGATACTGCTTCAAACCCAATTCGGTAAAATCAAACGTCACCGTATCTCCATAGAACGCCAACGCCAGAGCAGAAACAAGAATAAAGATCGACGCAAGGGCAGTATACAAAATAAATTTTGTCGCAGCGTAGAAGCGTTGACCCCCACCCCAAATCGAAATAATCAAATAAACCGGAACTAGCTCCAATTCCCACAGCATAAAGAACATCAGCAGATCGTGTGCCAGGAACACGGCAATCTGGGCACTGTACATCACCAGCATCAACCCATAAAACAAGCGCGGCTTAATCTTGATATTCCACGCTGCAAAGATGGCTAGAGTGGTCACAAACCCAGTTAACACTACCAGTGGCATCGATAGACCATCTACGCCCACAGACCAATTTAGACCCAATTGGGGAATCCAGCTATATCGTTCGACTAACTGTAAACTTGGGTTCTGGACATCGTACTGTGTCGCGAAAGTATAAATAATTAAACAAAATTCTAAAATTCCCGCTCCCAATGCATACACCCGCACATTCTTACCATCAGTGTCAGGGAGTACGGGAATAGCTATGGCAGCTATGAGCGGAAACGCAATAATCGCAGAGAGCCAGGGAAATTCAGGAGTCATGGGTAGGCGATGAGAATCGAACAGACTACTTAGCAGCTAGACAACGACAGCATCTAACTGTAATGAGTATTTATACTCATTACATCAATAATATCTTTTGTTAAGAATGATGGCAATATGTAAATAGAAATTTACATATTTCAAAACCTCGATCTCATCGTACCCTCTTTTTAGGGCAATATCTCTAGTCTGAGACTTGATTTCCGGTGTTTGCTACAGACGTGTCAAAGTAATCTAAGGTGATTCTCGATAGACAATATACTCCAGCATCTATGGTCGATCGAAGCCGAAACTTATCTACTTGTTGTGAGGAATCACCTGATTAAAGCGTTGTTTATCGATTCGGCAAAGCTGACGCTGTGCCTACGGCAGGCTATCGCCAACGCGAACGAAGTTAAATCGTCCATCAGCTTTTTCGCTACCAATTGTCGCAGTAATTTTGACTTGATATTGACCAGTAACTTTCTCTTTTACTACTGCGGCATAATGCTTGCCACTGGCATCATAGCTGAGTGGAAGAGTTTTTAGTTTGCCATCCGGTAATTGGACATCGGCAGTTACTTTTGCGTTAGAGATAGCTTCATGAGTATCACCTTTTTGCAGGTACAAATCTAAGTGAGTTTCATTACTACCCTTCTCTGGAACGAACTCTAAATGATATTTACCCGACTCTACTACTTGTCCGCCCTTATTACTCTTACTACCCTTGCTACTTTCAGCTTTAGCTGGAGATGTAGTTGCTGAAGGTACAGTTTCCGCTATTGGTGCAGCAGCATTGTTGCTCGCTAAATCGCTGGTTTTGGACTCTTTGCTACAGGCTCCTAGTAATAACAGTCCAGCACTAGCTAAAGCAATAATTCCTGAAGTTAATAATTTCATGTTCGCACTCCTAATTAAATATTTTGCCCTTCTGTCTATGGATTGAATATAAACAGCTAAGATGAAATTCAGATGAAATTTCGATTCTCTTACGAGAGGCTACGCCAACGATTAATGAGTGTAAAGTACACAATCATTCTAGTTCAGCGATCGCATCAACTTCGGAAGTCTGCTCGGTTCTCTTCTTAATAATAAACTTACCAAATAGTGAATACAGAGCAGGTAAAACCAGCAATGTGAGCGCAGTCGAAGTAAATAATCCGCCAAACACCACCACCGCCAACGGTTGTAAAATCTCTTTACCAGCACCAGAACCAATTACTAGCGGTACCATCCCCAGAGCGGAAGCTAGAGCAGTCAGCAGAATTGCTACCAACCGTTCCATCGAACCTTCGACAATCACTTCTCGCAATGGCAATCCTTCAGCTAGTCGATGATTGTAGTTATCAACTAGCAATAGCCCATTCCGAGTAGCAACTCCAAATAGAGTAATAAAGCCTACCATCGAAGCAACTGAGATAATCCCTCCACTGCTAGCAACAGCGATTACACCGCCGATGAGCGCGAGTGGGAGATTAATCATAATCATTAGCGTAGCAGGAATGGAATTGACAGCAAAATAGATCAGAATTGCGATCGCAATCAGCGAAAATGCTCCAGCGACAATTAGGGTTTGAGTAGCTTGTTCTTGGGCTTGAAATTGTCCACCAAACTGGACATAATAGCCGCTGGGGAGGCTAATTGCTTTGACTTTCGATCGCACGTCAGCAATTACCGAACCCAAATCTCTACCGCTGACATTAGCTGAAACGATAATCAGCCTGGATACATTTTCGCGATTAATCGTACTCGGCCCACTACCATATTCTACTTTAGCTACTTGCGATAGCGGGATTTTTTGACCGCCTGGAATATCAATGAGTAAATTACCTAACACGTCCAAATTATTGCGGTATTTCTCATCTAGCCACACCACTAGATTAAATGTCTGCTGTTTTTCTAATACTTGCGATACAGTTCGTCCATTTAGTCCAGTCTCGATCGTTTCGGCTAATTCGCCAATACTCAAACCATACCGTGCAGCGGCAGCTCGATCGAATTTAATTTCTACTTGTTTAACGGGAATTTGCGGTTCTAATTGGAGATCGACAATGCCAGCAACTCCGCCCATTGCTGCTTGGACTTGTTGACCGATTTTGCGAAGTTCGGGTAATTCGGGGCCATAAATCTTCACCGCGATCGCACTGCGAACTCCCGACAAAATCTCATCCATCCGGTGCGAGATAAAGCCCCCAATATTAGTCGCTACCCCAGGTAATTTACCAAGCTCTGTTCTCAGGCTGGCGATCGTTTTCTCACGATTTTTATCTCCTGCTTCACTAATTTGAACATCCAATTCACCCGAATTAACGCCAGCCACATCCGCATCACCTTGAGCAAATCCCGCCCGAAATTGGATCGCATCAAATCGTTTATCATCTTTGAATGCAGACATCACCGCTAAAGCTGCTTGGTTGGTAGATTCCAATGACTGCCCAGGATAAAGAGTCATGGCATTAACTAGCGATCGATCTTGAAACTCTGGTAAAAATACCTTTCCTAAGCTAGGCAAAATCACCATTGCAGCCACGAATCCGGCTAGAGATATGCCCAGGATAATTTTCGGAAATTTCATCGCCATCAGCAGCAATGGTCGATAAATCTGGTGTGCCATTTTCTCGACAAAAGTTTCGGCACTGGGTAATTTACGATTGGCTAAAAGTAACGCGCAAAGAGCAGGGGTAAGCGTCAGAGCAACTAAAGTAGATGCCAAAATCGAGAGCAAATAAGCCATCCCCATCGGCGTAAAAATTCGTCCTTCTACACCCGACAGGACGAAAATGGGAGCGAAGACAACCGCGATAATTACTGTCGAAAATAAGACGCTGACTCGAACTTCTACCGAGCCATCAAATACGACTTGTAAAGGCGGTTTTGGATTAGCTGCAACCTGATTTTCTCTTAGTCGTCGATAGACATTTTCCATATCAACGATCGCATCATCGACTACAGAACCAATTGCTACGACTAAACCCCCCAGAGTCATGGTATTTAAACCCTGTCCCGTCCAGTTTAAAATAATTAATCCTAACAATAGGGATAGTGGTAGAGCACTCAGACTAATCAGCACCGTCCGCCAATTCATCAGGAATATAATCAAGATTGCCGATACAATAATTGTCCCATCTCTGAGTGCTTCTTCAACGTTGCTAATTGAGGCTTCAATGAATATATTTTGGTCGAAAGTTTTAGTGAATGTGACATCTTTTGGAAGTCCCGCTTTTAGCTCCGCCATTGCTGCTTCGACAGCTTTAACTACTGTCGGTGTATCGGCGACTGGCTGTTTGGTAACTGTTAAAATTAATGCCCGTTTACCCCGAAATAATCCATCGCCACGGCGCAGTGCTGGCGCAATTTTGACATCGGCAACTTGTTCGAGTAATACTGGTGCGCCATTAATCGCTTTAATTGCGGATTTTTGGAGTTGTTCTATGGATTCAATCCGCCCAATTCCCCGCACTAACATCTCTCGATCGGGACTAATCAAAAATCCCCCTGGGACGTTAGCATTAGAATTCTGGACGGCTTTGGTAACATCCGCCACAGAGACGTTAAATGCTTTGAGCTTGTCTGGATTAATTAATACTTGATATTGACGCTCATCACCACCGTAAAGAAAGACATTACTTACCCCAGGAACGGCTAACAATCGGTTGCGAACATCCCAATTCACCGCCCGCCAAACTTCCATCATGTCGTTACCTGAAAAAGCATATTTTACCGTCCAACCTAAAGGCGAACTAACAGGTAATATCTCTGGTTGTCCGACACCTTTGGGTAAAATACTCTGCACCCGTTGGAGTCGTTCGGTGACGAGTTGACGAGCGCGATAAATATCTGTTTGTAAGCTAAATACAGCTTTGACTGAAGCAATCCCCACCGCTGAAGAGGAGCGCAGAGATTCTAAACCAGGCGTACCATTAATCGCACTTTCGATCGGGCGAGTAACTAAAGATTCTACTTCTTCTGGTGCTAATCCAGGTGCATCGGCTTGAATTTCGACCTGTGGCGGTGCGAATGCCGGAAATACATCTAGGGGCATTTGTCCGAGTACACGCCATCCCCAGAAACTAATTAGCAGGGATGCGATGACTATCAGCCACCGTTGGGAGATCGACCATTTTACAATTGTGTTTAGCATGATAATTAGTTTTTATCGACCTTAGTAAAACTAATCTCGGCATCTTCATGAGCAGTAACGTGATGATTGCTTTCAGTAGCTGCTTCTAGTACTGGTAGATGGTTCGGCTCATCCTCTGATTTAATTAGATCTATCGAGCTAATCGCATTCCGTTCGCTTCTTTTCCCCAATAAAAAAGCACCACCGCCTAAGATGCCAACGGCTGGTACTAAGCCCCAGATTAGGTAAGGCGGTAGTTGGCTTTGACTAGCAGCATCGGGTTTGGCTGCTGTGCCATGCTCGCTAGCTGGCTTACTTTTGAGGGATTGGGCATAGAGTTGGGGCGCACGTTGACTGACTACTGAATCACCGACAAATAGTCCCGCCTTGACTTCGACTAGATCGCCGACAGTTTGACCGAGGGTAACGGTGGTAGGCTGATAGCCATCGCCGCTTTTGACATAGACTAATTTCTCTAGATTGGCTTCTACAACAGCACTGGCTGGAATTACTACTACTGGGGTAGTGACTTGACTGGTAGCTAATTTGATTTCGGCAAAGGTTCCAGCTTTGAGTAACCTATCGCTATTTGATAACGTTGCTTGAACGGGCACTACCCGACTCTGGGGGTCTACTGCCGTCCCAATCCGAGAAATCTGACCGGAAAACAATTTGTCACCTGCTCCAGGCACTTTTACACTAACCTGTTGCCCAATTTTGAGTCGTCCTAAGTCACGTTCGTAGATATTCGCAGTTACCAATACTTGTCGATCGTCGGTAATCGTCATTAACTTGGCACCAGCATCAGCTACAGACTGCCCGATCGTGATTTCTCGATCGGCAATTGTGCCATCGATCGGGGCTGTAATCGTTACTATCCCCTGAGCATTAGCAAAGGTTCCCAGTTGTGCCAATCGTCCCTGATAGCTAGCATCACTGAGTCTGAGTTGAGTTTGCGCGGCGGTTACGGCGGAGTTCGCTTTTTGGAGTTGCGCGTTGGCTTCGACTGTGGATTTTTGGTTCGTCGCTTTTGCCAATTGCCCTGTGGCTTCGGCTACCTGTTTTTCGGCATCCCGTAATTCTCGCAGGGGCAAATCGGTTTCGGCTTTTCGCAAGTCTGTCTCGGCTTGAGCCACTCCTGACTGACTTTGCGCTTTGATTAATGCAGTTCGCGCCTGGGCTAGTTTAGCCTGAGATTCCAACATCTGACGGCGTGCCAGTGCCCCACTCTTAACTAGTTCTACATCCTTTTGATACCGCTCTTGGGCTAATTCTAGTTCGGTTTGAGCGGAGCTGATTTCGGCGGTGGCGATTTGTTGTTGACGTTGATAGCTAGTTTTCGCCGCTCGAACTACCGAACCATTTTTGACTAGTTGTTGCTCTCGCGTGAGTCTGGCTTGAGCGACGGTTAATTGACTCCGCGCTTGATTTGTTTCTGCGGTGGCGACTTCGACAATCTTACTAGAGCTTCGTTGGGCGAGGGTTCGATCGGTTTGGGCTTGTTGGAGTAGGGCGATTGCTGTCGATCGTTTTTCGAGCGCACCTGTTCGTAGTTCATTTAGTTCGGGGCTAGAAAGCATCGCTAATACCTGCCCTGCTTTTACTTGAGCACCAGGTTGTACTAGCAGTTGTATGAGTTTGCCCTTGATTGGGGCAGTGACTTCTACTTTTTTGCTAGGTAATAATTCGATCTGCCCAGTAGCAGAAATTTCGACATTTAAACTTTGTTTTTTGGCGACGACTGTTTGCACGCCAATCTGTTGAGCCGTTGCGCCATCAATCTGGACATTAGTACTTTTAGATCCCTCTTCACCACCAAATTCATTCCCATGCCCACCATGAGCAAATGCTGATGCAGATATTGTCAATATCGATAAGGGTAATAATAACCAGATCGAGTGCCGAAAATGCACCGCTATCGTGGGACGTGGTGATGAAAGTGTGTGAGATTTTGTACTTATGACCATAGCGATCGGGTAATCGAGTGCTGACTTCCTTCAGATTGGCAGCTCTAGATGAAATTGAGATGAACTCATCTCAATTTAGGTTAATTTAACGTCCGATCGATCTCAACTGCACTTCGACACTCCGTAGATAATCGAGATCGTCGATCGTTTCTGGCAACAAATTTCCAGACTCAATGGCTGCTTTAACTAAATCTTTAGCAGCAATTCTTCCTGTTCGCGCACCATCAAGTAAAGAAGCAAATCCAGGGATAGAATGATCCCGATATGCACCCTGATAGGCATTCCCAACCAAGTTAAACGGGGTGATATATTTTCTGGCGGGAATATTATTACTTATTTTAGTCATTGGCTGTGCGATCGCTGCTTTATGACTTCTTGCTTGTGCGGACGTACTTACAGCTAATGAAATAGCAACAATTGATAAGCCAGTTATAAATAAACGTTTCATAAAGAATACACCTTTTGTTATGGATCGAATAACCTCTCTATTTACAGACTAACAATCCAAGATGAAATCTAGATGAAAATACTATGAAACTTAGATGAATTTATGATATCAAATAAGGCAAATTCTTGAGAGTATTTATCATTAAATAAAAACTATGCTTAATGATGGGGGTATAAGTCATAATTCGTACCCCCATTCATGCCTCAGATTAGATGAATTTTTTATAACTATTTAGTTACAGCCCATTCTTTCTGCCATTGAGTCATCAGATCGATTTCTGCCTGTTGAGATTTAACGATATTCTGGGCGAATTTTTTCATCTGTGGGCGTTTGGATTTTAGCAATAAATCCTTACCCATTGTCACAGCACCTTGATGATGGGGAATCATCGCATCGAGAAATCTGAGATCGAATCCAGCGTCAGCTTTTCCCAATGACATACTCATCATCATTGACTGTTTGTGTTCTGGAGTCATCGCCATCTCATGGTTCATTTCTGCGTGCCACATCACTGGTGTTGTAGATGCTTTGGGATACCATTGTTTACGCCACAATTTCATTTCCGCGATGTCTTTTTGTTGATCGGCAAGAATACCTTTCGCTAGTTTAATTAATTCAGGGCGTTTGGATTTGGCGAGTACTTCCTGTGACATCACCAAGGCACCTTGATGATGGGGAATCATACTATCGAGAAAGCGCAGATCGTAGTTGGCATCCGCAGGGCCGACATCCATACTATGATTCATCATGCCGCCCTTTTTCATGCCCTCATGGTTCATGCCGCCGTGATTCATCCCGTCGTTTTGAGCGATAGTTGAAGTCGATCTAGGCTGATTTGTTAAGTTAGCGATCGCAAAGGAACCAAATCCAATTGTCCCCGTCGCTATAGCGATCGATGTCAGCAGTTTAGTTTTAGAATTCATGATGGTTAGAAGCAATAATAATTTTGATGTTACTACTATCTTAGAGAAATGAGATGAAATTAAGATGAAATGAGTTGAGTCAAAATTTCACGTTAGTTTCATCTAGTTTTGGGATGATTAGTATTAAGCATGAAAATTCTACTAATCGAAGACGAACCAGACTTGGGTGCCATCATCCAAACCAGCCTTTCTCATCACCAATATGTCGTCGATTGGGCACAAGATGGTCAAATTGGCTGGGAATATCTGATAACTAATCCCACAATCTACTCACTGGCGATTATCGATTGGATGCTACCCAAAGTCTCTGGAATCGAAATTTGTCGGCGGTTACGTGCTGGCAAATATACTTTACCAATTTTGATGCTGACTGCGCGCGATCGAATGGAAGACAAAATCACCGGATTGGACGCTGGAGCGGATGACTATCTAGTCAAACCATTTGGGATGGAGGAACTCCTAGCGCGGCTTCGTGCCCTCCACCGTCGCGCTCCCACATTTCAGCCAGAACAATTGCAAGTAGGGCAGCTCCGGCTCGACTATGGTAACAATGCGGTGTTTATTATCAATTCAGCCGGACAGGAACAGTCTATCGGATTGACAGCTAAGGAGTTTCAACTATTAGAATATCTGATGCAACATCCAGATTGGACGCTCACCCACGACCAAATTCGCAATCGGATTTGGGCACTCGATACCGAATCTGCCAGTAATATTGTTGCCGCTCAAATTCGGCTATTGCGGAAGAAGTTAGCCGAGTTTGGCTGTGGGGATGCGATCGAAACCGTTCGCGGCTTTGGATATCGGCTCAATTCTATCAATAAATAAAGAGGTAACGATCGACGATCGATTATCAACGATCGACTACTAAAAGTGCATCAAAATCGACTGTTCAATCGGACCCGTGTTCAGCTAACTGTCACCTATGCGATCGTGATTGGCATAATTACCCTCATGTCTGGATTCGCGATTCATCTAGTCCTAATTCGGGCATTTGAGCGAACGGTAAATCGTGAATTGGATACCCTATCTGGTACTGTTCACGATACACTTGAAGCTGTTTTAGAACAACCAGGCATCGTCAATCCAATCGCGACAGGTTTACTCCCAGGATTGTGTGTGACGGGGAAAATATGTGCGCCGATTAAAGCCAATGCCAAGATCGCCGAACTGACCCAAAAGCAAGGCTATTGTCTCAGATTATTAGACCTCACGGGTCAGGAGATTGCGACATTAGGAACCAAGCCCCACCCATTCGCGCTCCAGACAGGATCGCCATCGACACATTCACACCCACAGACACATTGGCAAACGATTACCGATCCGCGTGGCGAACGCTATCACATTCATACGCTACCACTTAAAACGATCGACAATCGCGACTGGGGTTATCTTCAGGTTGCTCAATCCTTTCATCAATTGGATGAATACATGAGTAGTCTGCATCTGCTCCTGATGTTTGGGGTGCCCCTGGCGATGTTGCTGATTGGTGGGGCGAGTTGGTGGTTATCAGGATTGGCGATCCAACCCATCTATCAGTCGTACCAGCAGATGCAGCAGTTTACCACCGATGCCGCCCATGAACTTCGCACGCCTCTGGCAGTAACGCAGATTGCAGTAGAAAGTGCGCTGGCTGCAAAGATCGTCGAACCAGAATCTCGCAACAATTTAGAAATTGCCCAGCGTCAAATTCGCCATCTGACTTGTCTAGCTGAAGATTTACTGTGGCTATCGCGGTTGGAAACAAAGCAATTGTCGATGAAGTTGCAGCCCTGTTGTTTGAACGATCTTGTCAGCGATTTGGAAGAAGAATTAGCTCCGCTGGCAATTGCTGCTTCGATCGATCTCCGCCTAGCAATCCTGACGCATCAACAACTATATACGATCGGTGACAGCGATCGACTGTACAGATCGATCGCCAATTTGATTCACAATGCTATTAAGTACACTCCCGCTGGTGGAATAGTTACCATCCGGTTAGAACTGGCAGATCGGGATGCTACAATCTCGATCGAAGATAATGGCATCGGGATTGCTGCGGCAGATTTACCACATATTTTCGATCGCTTTTATCGAGTCCAATCCGACAGATCTCGGACTACAGGTGGAACGGGATTAGGCTTGGCAATTGCTAGGGCGATTATCCGATCGCATCAGGGCACAATCCAAGTTCAGAGCCAGGTTCAACCATCATCGATCGCACGTCGAGGCACGATATTTACAGTGCGGCTACCTGCAAAAACAAAACTTACAGGTGGTTAAATTAATTGAGAATTGAGAATTGAGAATTGAGAATTGAATTGTTAGCATGGGGATTTAAACCCGTGCTTCTGGTTAGTCCTGAAATAAATCAAGCATGACTACCAGATTTCACTCAGGCTCAGGATGAAACCTGGCATCACTTCGCCACAGTCGATCTCTGTGGGAGATTCTAGGATCTCTGGTTCTTGCCCTGGTTTGTAGATTTCTACCTGCTTATTTTTGGGATCGATCGATAACCCTAACCGTACTCCATTCGATCGATATTCCTCCATCTTTTCTCGTAATGGCGGTAGTCTGTCGGTTTCACTTCGCAGTTCCATCACAAAATCTGGTGCCAATGGTGGAAATTTTTTGCGTTGCTCTGGGGTCAAAGCCTCCCAGCGAGACAACTCCACCCAAGCGGCATCTGGAGAACGCTTAGCCCCATTGGGTAAGACAAAAATAGTGGAAGAGCTAAAAGTTTTACCTAGCCTAGTTTGGCGATTCCAAACAAATAACTCACCACCTAGCTCTGATTCAGAGTTTCCACTTTCTCCACCGACTGGGGGCATGACAATTAATTCTCCGGTGGCTGTTAATTCAAACGATCGTTCTGGATTGTCTTGGCATAGCTTTTCAAACTCTTCAGAGGTGAGACGCAGAGTAATGCTCTGAACATCTAGTAATAATGGCTTGGCTTCTAGTGATTGCATCTGGTACAAATCCTCCTGGATATCAGGATGTTAGATTTTATCTGCCATTTTCATTAGAACACGATTTAATCTCAATCCACAATGATTTGAACTGTTGAATGAAAAGTCAAGCTCTCATCCGTGTTTAGATCTGTAGGTTGGGTTGAAGAATGTTAGCGGAGCCTTTCCATCAGGAAACAACCCAACACACTCACTGGAAATCTACTGAGGATCGATTGTATCCCCTTGTTCGTCAGTCAACCAGTGACCAAATTCCTCCATAAATCGATCGCGCAAAATTGCATCCCGAATCTTTTGGGTAAACCTGACTAATTCAGTGATGTTGTGAATCGATAGCAGGGTAAACCCAGTAATTTCACCACAGCGAACTAAGTGGCATAGATATGCACGGCTAAAATTCTGACAAGTGTAGCAAGGGCAGGTATCGTCTAAGGGGGTAAAATCGCGCTTGAAGGGGGCATTCTTGAGGTTCCATCTTTCCCCGCTGACAAAGGCTGCACCGTGCCTAGCGACCCTGGTAGGGATGACACAATCGAATAAATCGATACCGGAGGCGATCGCGATCGCCATTTCTTTGTAGGTGCCGATGCCCATTAGATATCGGGGCTTGCTTTCTGGCAATAACGGTGCCGTGGCTCGAACGATCTTGTGGATAAAATGCGCTGGTTCACCCACACTGACACCGCCGATGGCGTAGCCGTGTACGTCAAATTCTTGGAGCGATTTAGCCGCTTCAGCCCGTAAATCCAGATGTACGCCGCCTTGAACGATCGGAAATAATGCCTGATCCTCAGGACGTTGATGTGCCTGAACACAGCGTCCGAACCAGCGATAGGTACGTTCGGTTGCGGCAATTACTTCCTCCCGAGTAGCCGGATAAGGCGGACATTCATCAAATGCCATGATCACATCTGCACCGAGAGCATTTTGAATCTCGATCGATTTTTCCGGTGAGATAAAGATTAGTCGTCCATCGAAGGGTGATTTGAAGGTGACACCTTCTTCAGTAATCTGCCGCATTTTACTCAGACTGAACACCTGAAACCCACCGGAGTCAGTTAACATCGGCCCGTTCCAGTTCATGAATTTGTGCAATCCACCAGCTTCTCTAATAATGTCTTCGCCTGGGCGTAGGTGTAGATGATAAGTATTTGCCAGGATCATCTGTGCCTGAGTGTCTTCAATCTGCGCTGCTGTCATCGTTTTGACCGCCGCAGTAGTACCGACAGGCATAAATCTCGGTGTCTCCACAATCCCATGTGGAGTATGGAAAACACCAGCACGAGCGTGGGTGTGGCTACATTTACCAATGCAGTCGAAGGAGAAGGGTTTTTGGTTCAAGCGGGTGGGAGGTGTGGGGGGTGTGGGAGCGCGGGAGTGTCGGAGCGCGGGAGCGTCGGAGTGTCGGAGACTTAGTATGCTCCCACGCCCCCACGCCCCCATGCTCCCATGCCCATCCTAACTCGCTGGTTCATCCCCCGCCCAGCCCATCGGCGATGTCTCGGCATCTTCCTTCACCCTGCGGATGGGGAGATTGGCAATGAGGGCGGTAACTCTTTGGTTGCTTTCGAGGGAAAAGTCTAGCCCTTGAGCATCAATTTCGACGTAGCGAGAGACGACTTCGAGGATTTCTTGGCGCATCAGCTCGACCATTTGGGGGCTGAGATCGGTACGATCGTGGGCGATGACTAATTGTAGCCGCCGCTTGACCTGATCCTTGCTTGACTCAGTGTCAACGCGGGGGAATAACATGTCCAAGAATTCATTAATCATCATCATAGTGGTACGGTCGGTAGGAGGAATTAGTGCCTGAATAATGAAATTGTTGATGGGTGAAGAATGGTGGCAATAATTACTGACAAATCTACCGACCCAATACTCAGCTATGCCGAGGTAATCTAACCAATTTTGTTGGCGGTAGCGGAGCGTTTGCCCTGCAATAGCCTCTCCTTTGGAGAATAGCCGAGACACGATGATGGCAACACTTGGAAATAAATTATTTGTAGTGAGCCGTTAGAGCTATGGCTAAAATCGTGTATTAGCTATATTACTATTTTGTAAAGATTTTGCGTAGCCGTGTCAAGATATTACCTCGATCGACTGACAAGTCTAAATAGGGAGTCTTTTCACCACAGAGCCGATGAGCAATGTTTTCAAAGGCTTTAGCAGCGCGGGAATTGGGGTTGTTTTCGAGCACTAATGGTTCGCCGCGATTGGTAGAAGTGATCACGCGCTCATCTTCAGGTATCACGCCGATTAATTGAACTGCGAGAATTTCGCTGACATCTTCGACAGACATCATTTCACTGGCTTCTACCATTTTAGGACGCAGACGATTGACGATTAGTCTCGCTGGACTAATATTACTAGCTTCGAGCAACCCAATTACTCGATCGGCATCGCGAACGGCAGAAATCTCTGGAGTCGTTACAATTAGTGCTTCCTGAGCTGCGGCGATCGCATTTTTGAACCCCATTTCAATTCCGGCTGGACTATCAATCAACACAAAATCAAACTGGGGTGCGAGTTCACCAATCATCCACTTCATGTGGTTGGGGGTGATCATCTCGGCTTTGCGATTTTGGGTCGCAGGTAATAATACCAGCCCTGGCTGCCGTTTATCTCGCACCAATGCTTGATCCAGCCGACATTCTCCCGCCAAAACTTCTACCGCAGTGTAAACAACGCGATTTTCCAATCCTAGTAATAAATCGAGGTTTCGCAGCCCAAAGTCACCATCGACGAGTGCGACTTTGTGCCCCATTTTAGCTAGGGTCATTCCCAGGTTTGCCGTAACAGTGGTTTTACCCACGCCGCCTTTACCGGAAGTAATTACAATGATGCGAGTCATGGAGTGTTAGTTATAAAAAGCTGATGGGTGGCAAAGATAGAACCTAGTCAGGACGCAAGGAGGGAGGTAGAGCTAGCTCGCGCAGGTAGGGAGTCGTTTTCATGTCTACAGCACGGGCAATCCGAATTCCTTGGGGAGTGACGTAGGCGATTTCTGGCTCAAACTGCGGCGGTGGGGTTTCTGGTGCGCGGGCGACTCGATCGGCAATGCGAAGTTGAGTTGGCTCCATCTGGAGTGCCATAATCAGACACTGGGGATTGTTGGGGTAGCCAGCATGGGCGATGCCGCGCAGTCTGCCCCAGATAATAATATCCCCTGCGGCAAAAATCTCACCCCCAGGATTGACATCACCCATGATGATGACATTACCCTGATGTCGGATATCCATGCCCGATCGAACTGTCATCTGAAGGTAAATTGGTTCCGCTAGCAGGGGGGTTAGATCGGCATTTGTCGGTGGTACTAGCGGATCGATCGACACCTGCTGAGTGACAGAATAACCAGCCGTAGCTGCGGCTACAGCCGTCTGTCGGCGGCTAGTTACGACGATTTGCAATTGTAATGATACATCACTGAGGGCATCATTTATGGCCTGTAATTGACGCGCATCCAATAACCTATCGTGAGCAATTAGATGCACGACAGCCAGTGGCTGCCAAAATCTGGTGTTGGCTTGAAGTCGTTGCTGAAGTTGCTCCAACAGGTCATTCCAGCTAGCCGAAGCGGGAGTTTCTGCTTCGGTTGGGAGGATCAATTTCACGATCCCGTCTTCATTCTTGAGTCGAATCTGCAACTTTGGTTGCTGCGCGGGAGTGGGGAGGATTGGATCCGTTATCTCCTGGGCATTTGCGGGTAAGGTAGATGGAGAGTCAGCATTCATGGACTACAGAGTGGCGGCAGGTTATGACAACGGCATTTCTATCTTACCTGCAAACGGATATTTCGCTGAAGTTGTCGATCGGTTATTTAGAAATATACCGTTAGTAGTAATATTATTGAGAAAGTTTAATCAAAAATTATATGTCTAAATTAAAAATAGTAATCTTAGCCACAATGATGGTCTGGACTGGATTTGAATCCAGGCAAACCGCGACAGCAGCTCAATCTTTAGCCCCATCGATGACAAAGGCAACTTATCCCCGTAACGTTGTCACCGATCCTCAACATTTTGCCCTTGCTAAAGGATGTACACTCAAACGGTATCGCCGCCCGCGTTAATTAAGTATATCTTTTCGGTAGCAATCTCTTTAAGTGTCGATCGCATTTTCTAGTTACTACTTTCTCACTTTCACCTCCGATTTCTGCATCCTCAGGCGACTTTATAAATATTATGAGTTCCAGCAACAACTTTGGTGCAATTACCAAAAAAATTAGTTTGATTCGTATTTGGGCAGTTGCCAGCAACGTTTTTCGAGAAGTGGTACGCGATCGAATTTTGTTTGTAATTGGTTTCTATGCGATTCTGATGTTAGCCGCTGTCAGAATTTTGCCAGACATTGCAGGGCCTGTCAAAGACAAAGTTCTACTCGATTTTGGCGTTGCTAGTAGTGGTTTACTCGGCGTAGTGGTCGCAATCTTTGTTGGTACTAACTTAATCAATAAAGAGATTGAAAAACGCACGGTTTTTGTAATTGTCACTAAGCCAGTTAGCAGCTTAGAATTTATTCTCGGCAAACATTTAGGACTATCTGCTGTACTCGCAATTCTAGTTGCTGGGATGACAGCAATTTACTTATCGATTCTCAGCTTTGCCCAAGTTAGCTACGAACTAACACCCCTATTATTAACGGCATTCTTTCTATTCCTAGAACTATCTCTAATTACAGCAGCAGCACTATTATTCAGTGTATTCACTAGTTCGATTTTAGCAATCCTACTTACTTCATCTCTCTACTTAGTCGGACATCTGAGCGAGGGAATGGTCAAATTAGCTGGCATTACCAAAAACCCTAACTTTCAACAGTTGACTGACAATCTATATCTCGTCTTGCCAGATCTCTCTCGACTCGATCTCAAGAACAGCGCAGTCTATGGCGTAATTCCCCAAGCAGATACACTTTTAATCAATGCTGGCTATGCAGTTATTTACACAGCAATATTATTGATTCTGACTACCGCCATCTTTTCGCGGAGACAGTTCTAGTAATTGAGAGGTATCATGAAGGAGTCCAGCAAGGTGAAAATCGGGATGATAATACAAAACTTTTGCTCCGCATTCGTTAGCTCGCGATCGTTACCCACCCTGCTGGCTGATGGTATGATAATTTATCATACCAATTTAAAACGCCTAGATGTTAATTGCAAATAGATTAGTCATCTGAGCGTTTTTCGGGATGTCCTGATTAGTTTAAAACCTCTACCAGATCCCTGATGATTTCGCTCTATCCAGTATTCCTTGACACCAATACCGATCTTCTCTTCCGCACGAGGGTGTAACTATAAGAGGCAATCAAGTTTAGCTATGGCAATAGGATGCTTGATGCAACCCTCTGGTGCAGAGGCAAGAAAGCTTCTCAGTTTGCGTTTCAATTCTTCTTTTGACTCGTACTGATATTCACCAAGACAGAACATTTACAGTATTTATTAACTATATAAAAATTGTCGATCCAACTTTTTCACTTCTCCCAATTTTTACCACAGTCAAGTTATAAGTCCAATGCAAATAAGATCGCTTGCTTGATTTTCAGCATCACGTCATCGGGTAATCTACCTAACTTCGATTCCAATCTGACTGTTGGAATCGAACCGATCCCTTGAACATTAGCGATCGAATCTCGATCTAGAAATCGAAGTCTTGGTAATATAACTTCGTATGAACTATCTCGATACTGAGTTGTGAGCGGTACGTAGATCGCTAGTGCCCTTGGGGGATCTAGATCGTGGCGGGAGACAATCACAACTGGACGAGTCTTTGCTGCTATACCCAGATCTGCTAGCCACACTTCACCAGGATTAAGGTTCATCGATTAAATCCAGTACGTCTTGTTCGACAGTTCGGGAGGGGAGTAGATCGAGAATATCACGATCTGCTAAGTCAATAATTTCTGAGATGTATTGACGGACTCGTTCGGATATTTCTGGTTTCCACTCTTGTAACTTAATTCCTAATATTTCAGTCAAGGCATCCATCAGTATCTCCAGTTCAGATGATAGTACATTTCTATTTTGTCCATTTTATTGCAACATAACAACCAAATCAGACAGGCGATCGACAAAGATCGCATTCATTCGATTTAATCCACCAATTTTTTAAAGCGTTTTTTACCGACTTGTAAAACCTTGCCGACGATTTCAGCGGCATTATCGTAGGTGAGTTCGATATCAGTGATGGGTTGCCCGTCTAGTTTGACGGCGTTGCCTTGAATTTGGCGTTTGGCATCATTGCTGCCGGAGCACAAGCCGCTGGCGGAGAGGATTTGGAAGATTTTGGCGGGGAACGGGATAGTAGAAATAGAGAATTCGGGGATACTGTCGCCACCTGCATTTTGACCTGGCTTGGTGATGAGCGCGATCGAGTCGGCTTGGGCTTGAGCTGCTGGGGCGGCACCGTGGTACTGAGTAACTACCGTCAGGGCAAGGAGTTTCTGGGCTGCTCTGGGGTTGTCTGGCAGCTCGTCGAGGGAAAGGTCAGTTAGGAGCATAAAGTAATCTTTGATGATGTTGTCGGGCGTTTTCTCTAGCTTGGAGTACATGCTGAGGGCATCCTCTCCCAGTCCTACATAATTATCTAGGGATTTGGACATTTTTTGGACTCCATCGGTACCGAGTAAGATCGGCATCAATAAGCCAAATTGAGGTGTTTGTCCAAAGTGGCGTTGGAGATCGCGCCCGACTGCTAAATTAAACTTTTGATCGGTGCCGCCGAGTTCGACATCGGCATTGACAGCTACGGAGTCGTAGCCCTGCATTAGCGGGTAGAGAAATTCATGGATAAAGATTGGGGTTTCTTTTTCGTAGCGCAGTGCAAATCCTTCTTTAGCCAGCATCTGGCTGACTGTCATGGTGGAGAGGAGTTCGAGGGTTTGTCCCAGATCTAGTTTGGATAGCCATTCCGAGTTGTAGCGGATTTCCAATCGTCCTGGTGTCTCAAAATCGAGAATCGGTCGCACCCGATCGAGATAAGTTAGCGCATTGGTGGTAACTTGTTCTGGAGTAAGCTGTTTCCGCACTTCTGATTTACCCGTCGGATCGCCAATACGGGCAGTGAAATCACCGATAATTAGGACAGCCGTATGTCCGGCATCTTGAAACGATCGCAATTTCCGCAGTGGGATACTATGTCCGAGATGGATGTCTACGCCAGTCGGATCGATGCCGAGTTTGACGCGCAATGGTCTGTCTACCTGAGCCAATCGCTGGACAAGATTTTCACCAGGATCGGTAGAATTTGGTCGATCGGGAAAAATCTCAGTTATACCCCGAAATAACCACTCGAACCGATTTGATGCTGGCACAGATACACTCACAGTCATATTAAATGATGAAAACCGAACGGGATCTCGAAACAATTGCAAGTTTAAGCTTATTATGATTACTACAGAAACTGAAGTATTTTTTCTGCACTCGTTACTATTCGTCAGCTAGCAATCGAACTAAGTCATCAATCGCTAGTCTATAATCACATTGACACGATCGGGTTTAGACTAAAACCAAAGCCTAAATCCCCACTTCGGCTCCGCTCAGTTCGACTACGCTCACTGAGCGGAGCCGAAGTGAAAGCCCAAAACAAGCCCAAAGTCTGCTGCTAAACCCTACCCCTAAACCTAACCAAGTGTCTTCTAGAGCCTTAAACAAAAAGAAACCTAAACCGATGAGACAACCACAGGAGCGCGGCTTCTTGGGTGGTGTCAGTCAAATCGCGGGTGGTACCATTTTGGGTGTCACGATGTTAACCAGTTCGGTTATCGCTGGTGGTTTGGTAGGGTTGGCAATCAGCTTCCGCAACTTACCAGATGTGCGGGTGCTCCGCAGCTATGCACCGACGGAAACGACCTATATCTATGATGTCAAAGGGGTGCAACTGGCGAGTCTCCATGATGAAGCCAATCGGGAAGTAGTGCCACTCGATCGAATCTCGCCCAATATGAAGCGGGCATTGCTGGCGATTGAAGATGACAGGTTCTACTATCACCAGGGTGTAAATCTCACAGGTGTGGGACGTGCTCTAAGTGCTAACTTTCGCAAAGGTGGTGTGAGTGAGGGTGGTTCGACGATCACCATGCAGTTGATCAAGAACTTATTTCTGTCCCAAAAACGTCAGTTTAGTCGGAAGTTAGCCGAAGCAGTATTATCAATTCGACTCGAACAGATTTTTCGTAAAGATGAGATTCTAGAAATGTATCTCAATCAAGTTTATTGGGGACACAATAACTATGGTGTCGAAACTGCCGCCCAGAGTTATTTTAATAAACATGCCTCCGAACTTAATTTAGCCGAAGGGGCAATGATGGCAGGGACGATCGCCGCGCCAGAAAAATATAGCCCATTCAGCAATTTCAAAGTAGCCAAGAAACGGCAAGAGCAAGTCTTGAAACGAATGCTAGATCTAGGCTGGATTAGTGCTGCTGAGGAAAAGAAAGCTAGAGAATACAAGCTGAAATTAGGCAAGATCAAGGCTTGGCAGAGTAGTAAACTTCCCTACGTTACCGATACAGCGATCGAAGAACTAAATCAACGATTTGGTCGAGAAACTGTTCGTAAAGGTGGGATGCGAATTCAAACCACAATCGATTACAAATTCCAACTTGCAGCCGAGAAAGTTGTCCAAAGTGCCTATGAAAGGTTAGGGCGAAATAAGTATCAAATTAGTCTAGTCGCGATCGATCCACGCACCCATTTTATCAAAGCAATGGTTGGTGGTGTTGATTACAAGAAAAGTAATTTTAACCGCGCCATGTATGCCAATCGGCAACCAGGTTCGTCATTCAAACCGTTCGTTTATTACACCGCTTTTGCAACTGGGAAATTTTCCCCAGAATCCACTGTCGAAGATAGTCCCGTGCGCTATCGCGACGGTAGCGGCTACTATTCGCCGCGCAATTATGGTGGTGGCTATTCTGGCTCAATGAGTATTCGGACAGCACTAGAACACTCTACCAACGTCCCCGCCGTCAAAATGGGTAAAGAAGTGGGCTTGGATAAAGTCATCCAAACTTGCCGGACGCTGGGTATCAAAAGTCCGATCGAACCCGTTGTATCATTGCCACTGGGAGCAGTTGGCGTTACCCCTGTCGAGATGGCTGGAGCCTTTGCAACATTTGCCAGCAACGGTTGGCAATCTGAGACTACGAGTATTCTCCGCGTCACCGATAGCGACGGAAATATTCTACTCGATAATACCCCACAACCGCAGCTAGTCCTCAATCCCTGGGCAACAGCCCAACTCAACAGCGCACTCCAATCAGTAGTCAGCAACGGTACTGGTAAAGAAGCTGCCCTCGGTCGTCCAGTCGCCGGAAAAACCGGAACCACTTCATCAGAACGGGATGTCTGGTTCGTAGGCTACGTGCCCCAGTTAGCCGCCTCTGTGTGGATCGGCAAGGATGACTATACCCCGCTCGGAAAAGGTGTCACAGGTGGTACATACGCTGCACCAATTTGGCGGAGTTTCATGAGTGAAGCCCTTCAGAATGAACCTGCGGAAGCCTTTATCTCTCCGAGTAAGTTTAAACGTCCAGGAAGTTGAAAGTTGAAGATTTGTAGGTTGGGTTGAAGAATGAAACCCAACATTTCTAGATAGAAATGTTAGGTTTCTCCACGCTCCCCGCGCTACTTCTCAATTTCCAATTTCATCCGCTCCAGGGTTTGATTCATCTGCTCAAACATTTGGAGGGGTGTCATCCCAAACTGGCTCATTTGGGTATTCATTTGTTCCACGGTCATTTTTGCCATGAAATCATCAGACAGTTCAAATCGCTTCATGAATATTTTATATCGATCGAGCAATGTCTCCATCCGTTCGATAAACACGACTTTTCCATCTCGATCGAACTTACCATATTTACTGCCTAGCTGCGTCAGTTGTTGATAATCTTCAAACAACTGTTTAGCTTCTTGTTGGATGAGGTCAGAATCAAAAAATCCCATGACAGATAATTATAGTGATAAGGTTTAGACTCAAGTAACGAGAGTATGGCGATCGAGACTCTTATCTAACATCTTAAATCAGTCGTGAATCGTTGAGAATTGCGGTTTCCCGTATGAGAGGATCGGTTATGTAGTCGATAGTTGTCGGCAAACGTGACCTTACCGCCAACAACTATCAATTATCAACTATCAACTAATTAACAAAACTGTGACACCTGAAAATATTCAAGCATTTCTAACTAACCGTTTTGGAACAGCCCTGAAAATCCCCGAAGTGGATTCATATCAGGTAGACACACCAGATTATCGCCTGCTGATCATCCTATCAGCACAGCGATCTTGGATCCGCATGTTGGTACCCATCGCGCCCGCAGCCGAAGCTATGACCTTTGTGGAAGAATTCCTGTCGGCAAACTTCGATGCCACCTTAGAGACTCGTTATGCAATTCACCAGGGAGTATTGTGGGGGGTATGGCAGCATAGCGTCGCTGGACTAACTACTGAAGATTTTAATACAGCGATCGACAGATCGATCGACTTAAAGCGAGTAGGAATCGATCGAGCCTTCCAAGATTTTGCCACCAAACAGGTTAAGGCGATCGTCGCTATTGCCAAACAACGTGGTGATACCCTCGCCCAAACAATGCAAACACTCGACAGGTTTTACTCCGAAGGCATCCTCGGAGATCTCGGCGCGACAGAAGACATCCGCAAAGAGATGATGTCAGCTTGGCAAGCTCAGTTGGAACGGTTGTGGAGTGAGGAGTAAGGAGTTCGGAGTAGAAAGAAAAGGACGCTTGCGTCCATACTCATCGCTCTAAATTCCAAGTTTTTCACTCCCAACTCCCAACTCCCAACTCTCAAATCAAAGGCAAAACTAACTTCACAAAATAATAAACCAGCGGTGCCGTAAAGATATAGCTATCAGTTCGATCGAGAATTCCGCCATGTCCAGGAATCGTATCTCCCGAATCCTTGACCCCAGCATCTCGCTTCATCACCGATTCTGTCAAGTCACCCAAGAGACTAGTCATCCCAATCAAGCTGCCCAGAGCAATCCCACCGATGAGCCAGTGGTGCCAGTGCAGTCCCCATGCCCCAATCGTGGCAAGAGAAACACTTCCCATCGTCCCACAGATTGCCCCTTCTACCGTTTTGTTTGGGCTAATTGGCGACAAGCGTGTGCGCCCCAGCCATTTGCCAAATAAATACGCACTAATATCTGCCGCCGCAATACACAGAAATGAGAGTGCCGTAATCGTAAAAGCACGCGGCAGCGTACTTAAATCGAAATTTAGTAGGAATTTTGACCAATCAGTCTGAAACGGAAATGAATGCGCCGTAAGTGGATCCAATCCTACCCGTAACCGAATCCAATAGCTCGGTAAATAGCCACTATAAAACAGTCCAAATAACGAAGTAGAAATATCCGCAATCGAGGCTATTTTGGGCAGGAACAGCAGATAAAAGCAAATTAAGGTACCTGCAATCGGAAAAAGTGAATCATCGATGTTAGAGCCAATTGCCCCCACTAACAACAACACTTGACTGGCAATCAGAGTAATTTTACTGGCTGGCTCAATTCCTTTTGCCCGTACCAGCTTAAAATATTCAATCTGACCCAGATAGACAATAATACACATCCCGATCGTAAAGTACCAGCTACCTAGCACTAACATACATATAGCTACAGCACCTACGATGAGGCTACTAATGACGCGGGATGATGACATTTAGGATCGGAGTTGGGAGTTGGGGGTTGGGAGCGTGGGAGTGAGGGGGCGTGGGAGTGAGGGGGCGTGGGAGCGTGGGAGCTTGGGAGTATGGGAGCTTAGGGTGTCCTTTCTCCCGCGCCCCGTTGCCCCGTTGCCCCAACTCCACGCCTTACTCTAATTTCTCCGCGCTCAAAATAAACAGCGGATCGACAGCAGCTAGGCGGCGGCTATTGCCTCTGGTTTCGAGGCGATTTACTGCGGCTTGGACTACATCGATATTTCGGGCTTGGAGCTGGTTGAAGCTTTCGGATACTTCGTAGAGAGCTTCAAGACTGGCTGCTGTGACGACAATTCTGCCTGTGATTGGTAAGTATTCCCACACCTGTTCCAAAATAGATTTAATCGCTTTGCCACCTTCGATGCAGACTCGGTGAGGTAGGGTGGTAATTTGCTTTAGACACTGAGGCGCACTACCCGTAACGATTTGGACATTCTTGACTTCAAATCGATCGCAATTAAGTTGAATCAGAGTAGCTACTTCCTCATCTCGCTCGATCGCAATAATTTGACCATGAGGGCATAGTAACCCAATTTCCACCGGAATTGTCCCCGTACCTGCACCAATATCCCACACCACTGAATTTGCTTCCAATCTCAACGCCGAAATCAGCAGTAATCGAATCTCGCGCTGACTCATCGGAATCCCTGGCAATCTCGCAAATAATTCATCGGGAATGCCTGGGGACACATATTTCCACAGTTCGGACATAATTTTGGGGTGTTTGTGAGCGATTGAGACATGAAGATATCTACAAAGCAAATTTTATTTACTCACATCTTACCATCAGTCCCCGATCGACTATGTAATATGACTTAAACTCGTTCGTCAAATCTAGTTCTAAAACTGCCGTATTTAATCCAATACTGCTTGACTTGATGATGAGGGGTATGAAGACTGGCTGTAGCTTGATACAATACTACTTGACGACGATCGCCAATCCAAATTTTGCCAATCGAATCGACTGAAATCAAAGTCCCACCCAAAGCTTCAATACTTTCAGTAAATCGCTCGATCGTACTGTAGTCAACTGTTTCAAAGATAAATAAATTACCAGACGAAATCAAGTGTCTGCTCCGAATCCAGCATTGCATTTTTTTCTCGGCTTCTGGTGGTAGCATCACTGGATTAATTGATAATTAATAATTGATAATTGATAATTAATAATTACAATGAACAGTTTTAGGAAGGCAGACACTTTTTAAACTAATTGAGAATTGAGAATTGAGAATTGAGTTTTTAAGATGGGGATTTAAACCCCTGCTCTCCGTTAACAGTTAGAGTTTAGATATTATCTAGTAACTTATTATACGATCGAGTATCAACTTCGTCTGCAAAGTTGGCTACTTTTTCAAATCTGAGCATTCCAAACGCTGAACCCCAGAGTTTTTCGTGGGTATTAATATCCATGCCCTTGTCGAGACTCACCCAGGTATTGTCACCGATTTCGACATCGCTAATTAAATAAGTCTGAGCACCATTGCGCTCGACAAAACATTGATTTCCTGGCTCAACTTGTCCCCGAAATATTTCTCCATCACGCTGGAAAATCATCGAACAATTACAGCGACGTTCGAGGCAATCATGGGTAATAGTTTTCAAGATATCTGGTTCTCTTGCTGCTCCAGCATAGAGGATCGCGTCTTTGAGACTATAGTTTTCAATATAAGTATCTGCGCCGCGATCTACTAGCTTGTGGACACCCTGACGGTAGGGACTCCACAGATCGTAATCATATACCTGCTCAGAGTAAAACCCGATCGCATTGAAAAATTCAAACGGCAATGGACGAAAGAAGATCCGAATATGTGCGTAATGTTGTGGCTCGGCGGCTGCTTGTTTGTGATTACTAAAATCACCTGCCATCCACTGGGCTAATAGGATCGAATCACTCATGAATTAGTGAATGGCTCGCACTAAGCGTAGCCGAACGTGTGGATAGTAGATAGTGAATTAAGATTTTGACATCTCTCGAAGTTCCGAGGAAAAAGACGCGGTGACTACTCCAGTACCATCGCTGGTTTTGATTGTGGACACCCGAAACCGGAGATTGGGATTGACGAACCAGATTCTTTCTTCTGCCGCGGCTCGATCGTACTCAGTAATCAGAACAAAAACGCAATCTTCAGTGATGTGATATTTAGCTGCTGCTGCCATTGTTTCAGCATAACCTCGATCGCGTAATAATAATCCCCGATTCGGGTGATTTGGATCGGGAATTGGCACCAGGACAGTACTCCCTTTGAGAACTTCTTTTTCATCCCAATCTGATTCTCCCTCCCAGCTCATCTGAAATGGGGATACAGCCTGACTCGGATCGATCTCATAAGCTTGACAGAGTTCGATTACTGCTGGGTTGTCGGGAGTAAGGGTAACGATATCGATTTCCGATCGCACTGCTTCAAAGTGACCAAAGATCATATGATGAGCACTACGCTGGGACTTCCATTGCCCGATCGAACCTGCTACAAATTGAGTAATGTCCATTCGTACCTAAATTAACGCTTTTTTGATTTCTGCTGTTGACGACGCGATTTTGGTTGGGGTGGCTCAACAGCTCTAGTCGGTGGTTGGTGAGCGAACCAATAAACTATCAAAGCGGAGGGCGGGGTGGTTAAATCCCCGCTACCCATCATGAGCTAGACGATCTCCGTAATACTCACGATCTTGCCGCTGGTGCGGTTAATGCGTTGAATTTGTGGAGTCATCCGATCGCCAGGTACGATATATTCAGTAGTACTGACACGACGGGGACCAGTGAATTTGGCACCAGTGACAACGATGCGGAACATCTTTTTGCTTGCATCGCCGGAACCACCCAAGCTGACGCGGGATGGCGCAACTTTGCTGGTACTATTGGTTGCAACTGAGTAGACTAGTTGCGAAGACTTAACCGAACTGCTAACCTGTGCTGGGCCACGATCGATCGCGAACATCCGGTTATAAGTTACTTGGCTCTTGCCAGCTTCCGACAGGCTGCGATTGTAAGGAACGATATTCTCGCCAAATACTGATTGATACTCGTCACTATCTAGGTATGAATCGATCTCAGCATCATAACCTTCAGCGACACACCGGACGATATGCGCGGAAACTTCAGCTTTGGATTCGGGTGGGCGACCCATAATATGCATGAAGTTTAGTTCGACGAACCGATATGGCGCACATTTTTGGAAATAACGAGTTTGGTAAAATTCAGATTTGGCAACTGCACGTACAAATTCTCTGACGGAGAGGCTACCGTCGCATAATTGGGATTCCGCCGATGTCAAGCGTTCGCTTTCCATCACATGAGGATTGCCCAGAACCTGTTTGTAGACTGCGCGAATTACTGCTTGCACGTCCTCCGCCGAGCGGTTAGACCACAATTCCATTCGTGTCATAGTTGCCATAGTATTTTGACTCTAATTATTACTGTTTTTTGTAGATACTTACTCAAAAGTTAGCGGTGTTCACCGCGACGATCTTGCTAGAGTTAGCGTCTAACTCTAAGTTTGGAGTTTAATTCTCTTGCTCTACGAGCGGACAGTTGTTAAGTAGAGATCTAAATCCCTACCTAACAACTGTCCTAAAGCCCAAAGCCTAAAACCCAAAACCTAGCTTAAACCGCAGTCATGCTAACGATCGAACCACCCTGCTTGTGAATCCGCTGGTAGGTTTCCGAAAGCTGGTCGTAGGGCACCATGTAAACTTGGTTGCTGCGACGGAACTTGGAAATGTTGTTGAGCGTTTTGGCGCGATAACCAGTAACTTCGATCCGGTAAACCTTGCCATTTTCACTAGCACCCGCACCGTGGCGAGAGCGAGGATTGATGGGCGGATTGCGGAAGGTGTTACCAGGCGCAGTCACTGCGGTAGCAACGGCATTAATCACCAAAGCGTTAAGTTTTGGTGTTTTGCCGGACAAGTCGGCTTTGAGGGAGCTAGTAGCTGCACCACGTACCAATTGGAACGTATGCGTAAAGCCAACCATGTGAGTGATCGCTTCAGTCTTGTAGCCACGAATATAAGGAACGAAGTTGTCCCCAAATACGTTTTGGTACTCATCGCTGTCGATGTATGAATCGATTTCAGCCTCGAAGTCACCAGCATCCAAGATCGCGCTGTGAGCTTTCATTTCATCATAGCTATTGGGCGCACGACCTAATAGATGACGGAAATTCAACTCCACAAAGCGATAGCGGGGACAATCGCTAAACCGAGACATGTAAGCATCGGATTTGGCGATCGCACGGACAAATTCCCGTACACTATAATACCCACTCTTGAACTGCGACTCAGCAACTACTGCTCGCTCACTCTCCATCACATAAGCATTACCCAGGACTTGGCGGTAAACGGCTTTGATAATGACATCGGCTTCCTCAACGGAACGTCCAGGTACCCACTCGACAGGCGGGGTTTCGTCAAACAGACTGACACCTAATTGTGATGCTGGTCCAAAATACATTTACTAAGTCTCCTCTAATAAACAATAATAAATCTGAGCACAATTGTCTCAAAATTCTAGGCAAGTTTGGCACTACCTTTACAAGTAATAACCATTCAAACGCCCAATTATGAGAGACTTCAAGCTCTGGCAGGCAAATCAGTAACCTAAGTTAGCTATCTAATTGTTCTATCAGTTTTTATAATCTTACCTATACTAATCTTCATATATAGGTGTTGCCCTAGATGCTAGGGATCGTTACATCTTATTGTTTCGACACATCTTTTTAGGCTTTAGGCTTTGGGCTTTAGACTTTGGCGAGTGATTCGGCTTTGAAAATGGTATCAACGGGCTTTCCAGCGATCGTAGTAACCCAAGAGATAGATCGCAAGAATTGTTCGCCGGACTTAGTTTCGACGACATCTACGCCCCATTGATTGGCTTGGAGTGCGTCGGGGGAGTTGCTGGTGGCGGGGGTGGTTTTGATACCACCCAAGGCGAGAATATCAAAATCAATCATTCCTAGAGATTGCTTTCGGCTATTTGAGAGAATTTGGGCGCACTTTTCGCCAACTTGTTGCGGCGATAGAAATCCAGCGGTACAGACAATTTCGACGATCCAGTGAGGGTTGTCTACTTGACGACATTTGATTTCTGGATCTGCACTGAAACCATCTACAAATACCTGAGTGAAGGCTTCCCGACTCAGGGCGGGAGTATTGGCATCATTTATGTCAAAGTTATGGGACAGTAACATTCGGAGGGCTTGCGGGTCATTCATGGCTGGGTTTGAATTAGTTGAGAATTGAGAATTGAGAATTAAACTCTGTCAGGTAGGGTGGTAAAAGATTTTAACTGGTTGATGAGATGGTCAAAATATGGACTGAAGATCGAGTGTTGACTGACATCGATCCGTTTCAAACTGGCTGTCTTCATTCCTTCTAGTCCGACTGTCATCGCATCTAGAGGAACTTGCAATTCTTGGTAGAGAACTCGCATATTTTCTAGTCCTACGGCACTCGTGTACTCGGAGTAACCGCCACTAATTCCATAGGTAATCGGGCGCAAATAATGCCAGAAGTCCCGCCAACAGGCTTCCGCACGTTCGGGTGGATAGAGTCCACCGCCTGGTTTGGTAATCTCAGGAAACTGGGCAAAGACTTCGACTCTAGCTTCATTGACGATCTCGACGACTCGATCGCGTAATAATTGCGCGATCGGGATTAGGCTGGAAGTCTGGGGTGATAGTGCCACAATCTTGGCATAATCGTCATCGGTGAGATAGACTCTGGCATCTTCGGCGGCTTGAAAAATAGCGATGCTCTCGACGGGGTGATCTTCCCAGCTAGCAAAGCTGACAATTCTGGCTCTAGCAATCAGTTCTTTGATTCGATCGGTCAACATGATGATTTGGGATTCGATGGAGAGATCTGTTAGTAACAGCTTAGATCTTTGGGCACCCCTACAGGTTAATTTGTAGAGCGAATCGATCATTCATCTCAAAATTGATGGTAGGGGTAATTCATGAATTACCCCTACCATCAATTTTGAGCATCCTAATTCGTGACAATATAGCTCGATCGAAACATCGGAGCTTCCTGCTGGTATTTAGTGGCAAAATTAAACAAATCTGCAAGCTGTGCCAACTCCAATCTGAGTGGTCTTTTTTGAGCGTCAGCCAACCAGCGCAAATCTGGCAATTGCGGAAACACCCCTGCCCACAAATAATTAGTCCCCACCGTAATTGGCTGCAAGAACTCAAATGGTGAAGGCGGATACTGAGGTAAGCGTTGAATTTTGCCTGTCAGCAGCGGATTTGCCATCAACGGTGACGGACAAAGCAAGACAATATTTCCCAGCGCATCTTGCTCCAACAACAGCAAATAACCAGGATTTCCCCAGGGTATTTCTAATAATACCGAAGTTCGAGATTCGATCGACTGTTGAAATTTATCCGAGCCAACACCATCCCACGCACTCGAATCGGGAATATTTTCGGGTAGTACGATCCCAAATCGATCTGAGGCATCCTTCGCCATTTCCCACAGCAGTCCCCATTGACTTTCGAGATTGCGATCGAACCATTCAATATCATTGAAAAAATCATCTCGAAACACCTTCAATCCCTTAAAAATCGAATCCCAAGTCGTGCGATCCAATCTCTCACCTTTCAATGCTTTGCGCGCTACTGGCTCACCGTGTAAATCCCGAACTCTGGAAAGGATCTGCTTGGCGGTATTAATCTTGCGAGTTTTTAGCATTGTCAGCCATTTGGCTTTTGCGGCTGGCGACATCTCGATCGATTTTGCGGCGAGATCGGGGCTAAGAGTTTTCATATTATTTTGCTTGCTGGATTCTTGCCCCTCGCGGATAAATGTTTTTATCGATCGGGCTACGTCTATCTTATAGCAGTCATCTTATTCACAGCTAATTTTTGACACGTATCCACCCCTATGGTAGTATTGTAGATTGTGTTAACTTTATTCAGATAGACAAGCAATAACCCTTGGCTAACGTAGTCGTAATTGGTGCCCAATGGGGCGATGAAGGAAAAGGAAAAATTACCGATTTACTCAGTAAGTCGGCAGATGTGGTCGTGCGTTACCAAGGGGGTGTCAACGCTGGTCACACTGTAGTCGTGCAGGGTCAAACCTTTAAACTGCACCTGATTCCTTCGGGGATTTTGTATCCCGAAACGAAATGTATCATTGGCTGTGGGACAGTCATTGACCCCAAAGTTTTAATCGAAGAACTCGATCGACTTGTCGCGCTAAACATCCCTACTGACAAGCTATTGATTTCCCAGACAGCCCATGTCACCATGCCATATCATCGACTGATCGATGTCGCATCGGAAGAAGCGAGGGGAGATCACAAGATTGGGACTACTGGACGCGGCATCGGCCCGACTTATATGGATAAGTCAGATCGCATCGGCATTCGGATCCAGGATTTAATGGATGCTGATGCCTTCCGCAAACAAATGGTCTGGACGATCGAGCATAAAAATGAGATCCTCGAAAAGCTCTACAATTTACCTCCCCTAGATCCAGAGCAGGTGATCGCCGAGTACTTGGGCTATGCCGAACGGTTGCGTCCCCATGTGATTAACACTTCGGTCGAAATATATGAGTCGGTGCGAAGCCGTCGCAATATCTTATTTGAAGGTGCTCAAGGGACATTACTCGATCTCGATCATGGTACATATCCTTATGTAACATCTTCTAATCCGATCGCGGGTGGAGCTTGTATCGGCACTGGAGTAGGTCCCACAACGATCGATCGAGTGATCGGCGTTGCCAAGGCTTATACTACCCGTGTTGGCGAAGGGCCATTCCCGACTGAATTATCAGATAGTGATGGCGATGCTCTCGGCGAACGCGGTGCCGAATTTGGCACCACAACGGGGCGGAAGCGTCGTTGTGGCTGGTTCGATGGCGTAATCGGTCGGTATGCGGTGCGAATCAATGGGATGGACTGTATGGCAATCACCAAGCTAGATGTCCTCGATGAATTTGACGAAATCAAAGTCTGTGTTGCTTACGAAATCAATGGTAAGCGAACTACTAATTTCCCCGATTCATCCCGTGATTTTGCCAAGTGTATTCCAGTTTACAAAACCCTCCCAGGTTGGAACCAGAATACCGCTGATTGTCGATCGCTTGAAGATCTTCCCAAAGCAGCTTTGGACTATCTCAAGTTTTTAGCTGACCTGATGGAAGTGCCGATTTCGATTGTTTCCCTCGGCCCCAGTCGCGATCAAACGATTATTGTCGAAGATCCGATTCATGGCCCCAAACGAGGGCTACTGTCGGCTGATGGTACAGCGATAGTCTAGTTCGATCGAGCTAATCCCAAATTTGCCGCGAGGTCAGTTTGGGAATGTATCTCTAAACACCAAAATTTTACCAAGTAATTCTTAAAAATATGGAACTTTCAGTCGAATTGAAGCCCCGCGCTGCGGGTACAAAACCCAACTCACTCCGTCGATCTGGGCATATTCCCGTCAATCTCTACGGACATGATGGCGCGAAATCTCTGCTCTTAACTCTCGATGCTAAAAGTGTTGAGAATCTAATCAAAAAAGCTAGAGTCAATAAAACTCCAGTTGAGGTCAGTATTCCAGAATTAAATTGGAAAGGCACTACTGTAGTTGCAGAAATTCAAACTCACCCTTGGAAAAACTTCCCTTATCACTTGAGCTTTTTAGCTGTCAAAGCTTAATTTAGGCTTTAGATGTTGGGCTTTAGGGCATTAATTCCTATTGCTAGTATTCAGTACGAAAAAGAGGACGATCGAATCGATCGTCCTCTTTTTATTATTTATTAATTGCTGCAAACAACTAGTGAACTCAACCAACTAAGCGGAAACAGTCAGCATGCAGCGGACTTGTGATGTGGTGTTTCTGCTAAAAAACTTCTTCATCTAAAATTTGACCCTTTACCCGTTCATATTCATCTTCAAGAAGCCATTCTTGCGCAGTTTCATAGTTTGAGTGTGTAACTACGAGTTTATAATCAGAAGCAGGATTAAAGATACGACACGTACCATCTTGCTCACCAACTAGCATGAGAATTTTCGGTGGGAACAGAACCGGATCGACCCAAATTTCCAGAAACTTCCAAGCTCTAGCTTGTTTTACGAGGGCTGGTGCGTGGGATTGCATGATACTCACCTGTTGTTTTTACAATTTTGATTTCACCATAATAAAGTGGAATTTGATTCCCATCTGTCCTAATTATGTAGCCGATTGGCTCAGAAAAGTAGATTCCATATCGCTCGTAGTCATCGTTTTCATCTTCTACTCCGGTACGCTCCCCATCCATAATGATAACTTGTGTAACTCGTTCTAGGGTTTCGCGATCGTTAAATATATGCGCTCTGCCTTCTCTTCGCAGCAGCCGTTGAACTTGAGGTGTATTCGGCAAATGGCGGTCAATCAAACTTGGTCGGGGATCTAAAATGATATCTCGGTCAATTCCGCTCATGGGTTGGGCGATCGTTTTTAGCTAATGGTGAAGTGCCGTGACGGCAAGTAAATTTTGACTCGCAGTATGTTATTTTAGTCCGCCCGCTGCCGAGCTGTGTTAGCTATCGCCTTCAAGCAAGCTCAATTAATTTACATATTCTTTAATTTATGCTGGCTTTTCCGCTAATTGTATCCACTATCAATAACCCCTCTGACTCGCTATCCATTTTCAAAATCAATTCACCTTGATTATTCCATGCAGCCGACTGTCCAACACTGATGAAGTTATCGCATGGCCCTACAGAATTAGACACGATCGCATACATATTGTGCTTACGTGCGATAGCAGGGTAATGCAGTTGGGCATTAGTCATTCCGCCTACAGGTTTAGCTACGCTAGCAAGATAGATGTTTGCTCCCAGATTTGAGGCGTTATTGGCGTGGTTTAGCTGTAGTGATTCATAGCAGATTGCTGGAGCAAGCTTGTGTGTAGATGTTTCTAAAATTAATTGGACATCTCCAGCAACAAAGAAAGGAAGTTCATCAACATGTAACTGCTGTTTAGCATAACTACAACGAGGCCTCTCTGGTGTGAACCAAACCATCCCAATCTGCACCTTAGATTTTACAGGGATTGGCAAACCTACTCCGATAATAATGTTGAGAATGTCGCTGTAATGCTGAAGTACATCAAGACGGGAATCAGTTATCTCAGTAGCAAGCAACTGTCCGAGCTTCGGCTCATAACCTATGAGCGATAACTCTGGAAAGAAAACTAAGTCAGCACTTTGAGCAACAGCAACCTTAATAAATTCTAGATGTTTAGCTAAGTTAGAAGTGATGTCTCCTGTGACGGACTGGAGTTGGACAGCACTAATTTTCATGGTGGGCTACTTGCGTCTCAATAATCTGCAACGCCTCCCATTGAGCAATAGCAAACTCTGCTTCTAATTGCAGTACCTCTGATTGGTACTCAATATCTTGAGCCATCTCTAGCAAATCAGCATCAATTTCTGCCCGTCGAATCAGTGCTAGTTCTCTCTGAATGGCTCTGGTAATCAATTCCGTGCGGTTTTTGGCTTTACCTGCTGTCACAGCTCGATTCTCCATCGGAGAGGCTATACCAACGGTTGCGGCTAGTAGTCCCGTTGGTAGCGCGATCGTGGTGCGAGTGGTTGTATCGATCGTCATAATTGATACCCGTTATATGTAATTATTGATGACTTATCATACATCAATAATAATGCTCAATTAATTAATCCGCCTAAAAGGAACCGCCCAAGACACTGTTAGGTATCTCAGGCGGGATGTGGTGTGAGGAGTGAACGGAGACATCAGCCTCCGTTAGATCCAATTGTAACAGTACCACTCATAATCAGGGAGGGCGATTCTGCTTGAAATCGTTCTGGTTTACTTACCCATGCCTAACTGTTGAGCTTTTTGGTAAACCTTACCCTCAGTCAACAGCGAAGGAGCAATCACCACATCTACTTGCTGCATTTCCTTAATATTTTTCGCACCGAGTGTACCCATACTAGTTTTGAGTGCGCCCAACAGGTTGTGAGTACCGTCATCTAATTTTGCTGGGCCAGTTAGGATTTGAGCTAGAGTACCAGTAGTACCAACTTTGATCCGCGTACCTCTGGGCAATACGGGGCTAGGTGTAGCCATTCCCCAATGAAAACCGCGTCCGGGTGCTTCGGCGGCACGAGCGAAGGGCGAACCAATCATCACACCGTCAGCACCACAGGCGATACATTTACAGATATCACCACCAGTAACTAAGCCACCATCAGCAATCACGGGGATATACTTGCCAGTCTGATTGAAGAAGTCATCTCTGGCTGCTGCACAGTCTGCCACGGCAGTTGCTTGAGGTACACCGACTCCAAGTACTCCACGGGAGGTACAGGCGGCTCCAGGGCCGATTCCGACTAGGACTGCGGCAGCACCTGCTTGCATCAATTCGAGGGTGATATCGTAGGTGACGCAGTTGCCCAGGATCACGGGCATGGGCATCTCTTGACAGAATTTGGCTAGATTGAGTGGCTCTACTCCGTCTGGGGCGAGAAATTCGGTCGAGACAACGGTGGCTTGGATAAAGAACAGATCTGCACCAGCTTTGGCGACAATATCACCAAATCTAGCGGCACCTGCGGGGGTGGTACTGACAGCGGCAATGCCTCCGCCTGCTTTGATTTCGGCGATTCGACGAGCGATCAATTCTGGTTTGATGGGTTCGGCGTAGAGTTCCTGCATCAGCGGCACGAATCCGTCGTTGCCAACTGCCGCAATTCGATCGAGAATAGGGTTGGGATCTTCATAGCGAGTTTGAATCCCTTCTAGATTGAGTACGCCGAGTGCGCCGAGTTTGGATAGCTCGATTGCCATCCGCACATCAATTACCCCATCCATTGCACTCGCAATAATCGGAATTTCACGTTGGACGTTACCAATTTGCCAGCTAGTGTCTGGCAAACTGGGGTCTAATGTTTTCCCGCTCGGCACGAGGGCAATTTCATCAAAGCCGTATGCTCTTCGCGCCGTTTTCCCTTTCCCGATTTGAATATCCACGATCGATTCGACCTTCTCCAAAAAACATCATTTAAGTAAGCCTAACAAATCGATCGCAACATTTGTTTACTTTTGCGATATTTTTCTCGGTAATTAAACTGTATTTAGAAATACAGTTCGGTTTACTACCAAAACCGACCAGAATCCAATTTCTTGGCATCATTGGGCGCAGGTTGTGGTTTCGCTGCGGGAGCGCGAAGTTTTGTACCAGTACCACCATCTTTTTCAGACAGGAAGGGACGTAAATCGATGCTACCTTGCGGTACCATGCGAGTTGGTTTTGGAGTTGTCGCGCCAGAATTGGTACCAATTCCAGGTAAGACATTGCCCAAGATCCCATTTAAGCCATTGTTACCACCGTCGGCGTAGGTATTGACACCAACAGTTTGTTGACCGCTATCGGCGACTGTGAGGTTGCGGAAGACTGAATCTCTGGTAGTGATTGCATCTTGTCCTCTGGGGATCGTGAATACAATTCGGCACTCACTATTTTTTTCAGTAGTGACGCAGACTGTATCATACTGATTTTTTACTTCGGTGCGGAGTTCTTTGAGTCCATCGCGGCGGTAGTCTTCCAAGCGACGGGCGATTTCGGTACAGCGTTTACCTGCATTCCAACTGCTGCCCATCGTGCTGGGAACTGCCCACGGATATTTGTCTCCAGGTCGATCGACTGGACGATAAGTCACGGTAGACTGGTTGTCCATCGTTTCACAGGCAAATCGAACTTGATTTCCACCTGCTGGCACGGTTGTCTGCGGCGTAGGCGGACCATATTGTGCTCCAGCACTACCTGCTGTCAAAACAGCACCTAAGACTGCCCAGCTCCAGATTTTAAGGGATGTTTTCATAGGTTTAAGGTTAATGTTGTGGCGGTTTATTCTTGAATATAGAGACAATGGCTCGATCGAGAATGTTCCAGAGTTGGGCTTTAGGCTTTAGCGATTGGGCTTTAGGAGTTTAGAGTTGAAATGCTTCTTACCTAAAGCCTAATCGCTAAAGCCTAAAGCCTAATTAATCAATTACATGAATCGGACCCTGGGTACTGGCACTAAAAAATTGCCGCACGAGAGGATTATCGGTGCTATCGATTTCAGCTATTTTGCCATCCCACTGCACTTTGCCCTCATAGATAAAGACAACTCGATCGACAGTGCGCCGAATGGTACTATCTTGATGTGTCACCATGACGTGAGTTTTGCAGCCATCTTCGATTTTTTGCAAGTTTCTGACCAAATCTTCAATTACTGTAGATGCGATCGGATCTAGTCCAGCAGTTGGTTCATCGTACAATAAGACTTCAGGGTTATCTTGCGGACGTTCGGGATTGGACATGATTGCCCTAGCAAAACTCACCCGCTTCTTCATCCCGCCGGAGAGCTGCGCCGGATATCGATCTGCCACACCTGCCATGCCCACCAGTCCCAGTTTCGCCTCTACCAATTCTCGAATCCGCTTGCGGGGGATCCGCGACTGTTGAAATAACCTAAATCCCACATTTTCCTCCACAGTCAGGGAGTCAAATAACGCTGCCTGCTGAAATACCATCCCAATATAAATCGGATCGTTGCCATCCTCGATCGATCCGCGTCGCAATTCGCCCCGAATATACACTTCACCCTCATCCGGTGCCAGTAATCCGGCAATAATCCGCAAAATCGTCGATTTACCCGTTCCCGATGGCCCAATAATCCCCAAACCCTCGCTGGGATAGATATCTAAATCCATCCCATCTAAGATCACGTTCTTGCCAAAAGCTTTGGAGACTCCGCGTAGTTGAATGATTGGTTCCATTAATCTACCGAATTATACTTTTGCGTAAATATCCCACCGACGGCAGAAATTGTCGCTAAACCAATCAGTACAGCCGGAACGCCGATGGCTGTCTCCGCTAGCCCCGTCAATGCTAATGGTAGACTCAACGCAATATTAACGGCATTATTCTGAAGTCCAAATACCTTGCCCCGCATTTCTTCAGGAGTCTCGCTTTGGATCGTCGTCTGGGAGGGAATTGCGACACTCGCGCTAAACACACCCATGCCAGTCAAGCAAAGTAGACTCAGCCATAGCGACTGGGAAAAGGATAGCCCAACTAGAGAACATGCTACACCGATCGATCCATACAAACTCAACTGAGCGCGGTTAAGTTTGTCCCCAACATAGCTCAATCCCAGTGCGCCTAAAGCCATCCCCACACCTCCAGCCGCGAGGAGAAATCCAAATTGCGAAGCCTTAATTTCTGGTAATAATTCAGCCATTCGCACCGCAACAATCGTCATCGAAGCAATGATTGATTGTAAGATTACCAGTTGAATCAATGCCCCTTTGATCTGTTTATTCTCGCCAAGATAGCGCACTCCATCTTTGAGATCGGCGAGAACGTGCGGCTCATCTCCAGTAGGCAACTGCTTGGTTTCACCCGTTCGCAGCATTAGCAGTACAATTCCTGCTAGTGCATAGCTAGCTCCGACTAATAATTCCTTGCCGATATTTACGCCCAAACCAACGCTTGCTCCCAAGCTGTCAGCTAGAGCCAAAATCGGATCGCCAATGGCAAACCCGACAATCAACGAACCCATTGCGGTGGTGGTGTAGAGCGAATTTGCCGAGAGTAAATTGGGCTTATCGACAATCATCGAAATTGCTGACTGCTCGGCGGGACCAAAAAATTGACCGAGGGCAGACACCAGAAAAGTGACCACCAGCAAAATCTCAAACCCAAACGGCAGATTTGCCACGACTTGTCCCTTTGTCAGCCACAATAAAAACGGCAGAGAGAGTAATAGCAGACCTCGCAAGATGTTTGTAATCACTAAAACATCTTTTTTGTGCCACCGATCGACATAGACCCCTGCCAGGGATCCAAACAGGACTGCGGGAATTGTATTGGCGATCGTAATTGCCGATACCCAGCCACTAATACTCTGATTTTCTGACTGAAATTGACTCTCGATAATCGCAATCATCAATACGAGATTCACTTTGTCGGCTAACTGGGAGAAGATTTGTCCGCTCCACAAAATGACAAAATTGCGATTTTTAAGCACTCCGAACGACCCTGATGGGGTAGCTCCATTCTCAATTGTTGTCGCTGGTAGCACAGCCGTCTCCACATTTACCGTCATTGAATCAACCTGAGATTCCGAACTAGTTTCATTAGTTTGATGAGTCTCGGTTATTTCATTTTCTGGTGCTTTGTCAAAATCAGATAGTCGCATTGAATACTGTGGTAGGGCTGTGATACCGCTGGAACTAATGTTAAAACACGATCGTAAACAATCTCTATTTTAGAGCGATCCGTGTAGGCTCAACAGATAGATACTAATTAGCGACCTGATTCAACGATCGCTTCCCGCTGATTTGATTCGATCGTTCCAATCCATGTTAAACCAAAAATTAGTCGCTGGTAATAGTAGAAGCCGCACATTTGGAGTGTGAGGGGTGTGGGAGGTGTGGGAGGTGTGGGAGGTGTGGGGAGAAACACAGAACGCTTGCGTTCTTACTCCGAACTCCGAACTCCCACGCTCCCAACTACAGATCGATCAACGCCGCCGATCGAATCTGAAGATTGAGATGATAATGAATGTACTGGCGCAGGATTCGCTCTAGTCGTCGCCAGACTCCAGCTAGCTCGACATCGGAGATGGCTTCGAGGGAGAATTTGTCGATGGCTGAGTCTAGCTTTTCTAGACTAGGATCTGACAAATGCTGAAATAATAGTAGCTCTAGTGCCGTCAACCGATGATTGACCGTCACACTCGGATCCTCACTCGCTGAGAACAAGTCTACTGTGCTGCCAGATTCGATGCTGAAGCCAATTTGCCAGTTAGGAGTGGTGAAATTAGGCTCGATCGATTGTCGCATGATGCAGCAATCATATACTTGCGGCGCGATTCCACCCAGAGCCAACAGGTGAAAAATACCTTGACATAAATGAGAAATCGATCCGGTATTGTCACCTCGATCGAGATCGTTTAATCTGCCTAAATGAAGTAATAGTAGTTGGTACAATTCTTCTTGGGGATGGTCGCTCAAGGCTTGTGC
>JANXVE010000162.1 GCA_025351825.1 Chamaesiphon sp. 341R_metabat_111
ACTGATTCGATATCGACATCGATCCCTTCTTTGTCAGCACCATACTCTTGCAAGGCGGTAATCTGGGCTTCGCTCAAATCACGAACGATCCGCACCCGCTTGGTGGAGTTAATCGTTGTATCGGCCATTTTATCTTGAATCATCTGCTCGTCTAGGCTGAGAATTTCGGCAATCCGGCGGCGCGTTTGGAGCCAGTTTTCCCGCTTGAGAGCCAATGGCCAAACAAAGACGGAGTGGGAGAGTTTATTGCCAGCCAGGAGTCTACCTTTGCGATCGTAGATATTACCCCGAACTGGTGGTTTGGCAACTGTACGGACACGATTATTTTCAGCAATCTGGCGATTGTTCGCGCCCTGATTCAATTGCAGATAAAATAGCCGCGAACCAATCCCACCAAATAAGCCCAAGCCAATAATTCCGGTCAATACCCAGGATTGTCCGCTCTGTCCCACCGTGCGAGTTTTGTTGTAAAGTCCAGAGCTGAGATCGCCGGATCGATCGCTGGTAAAGTTTTTGGAGAAGCGATTCTGCATGGGGAGATGGGGAGATGGGGGTGTGGGGAAGACTGGGTATTTTAATAGAATAGCTGACTACTTTTATTTTTCCCATGATTGATTCTATTCTGTTTATGAAGTTTGATTCTTTTACCTCGACCACTTTTGACCGACCGATCGATCTATAGTAAGTGAACCCAACATCCCCGCTGTAGACGTTCACATGGCTGTCAGTAAACTTTCACTTGGCTCTATCAAACAACTCTTCCGCAATCGTCGCGATCCTTTGTCAGCGCAATTGCTCAAATTAGGAGCGATTATCACCGTCAGCTTTGTAGCGATCGCGATCTTCGCCCCACTGCTACAATCGATCGGCATCCTTCAAGATCCCCAAGATTTACTCGGTAGTTCTACGCCACCTTACAACCCGATCGATCGAGCACCCTCGTGGCAGCATTGGTTTGGCACTAGTCGAGAAGGTTATGATGTGTTCTCCCGCACGCTATTTGGGACTCAGGCGGCTCTCCAGGTAGTGATCTTGGCGACGATGATGAGTTTACTGATTGGGGTGCCGTTGGGCATGGTGAGTGGCTATCTGGGCGGTAATCTCGATCGAGTTTTGCTATTCATCATGGATACAATTTACACGCTGCCAGGATTGCTACTCTCGGTGACGCTGGCGTTTATCGTCGGCAAAGGTGTATTTAATGCGGCGATTGCTTTGAGTATCTCCTACATTCCCCAGTACTTTCGGGTAGTGCGAAATCAGACGGCTAGTTTGAAGACGCAGATGTTTGTCGAAGCAGCTCAGGCTCTAGGTGCGTCCACCAGTCATGTGCTCAAAAAATATCTGTTTGCCAATGTTGTCCAAAGTGTTCCGGTGCTGTTTACGCTCAATGCATCGGATGCAATTCTCGTGCTGGGTGGACTGGGTTTTCTCGGTTTGGGTTTGCCCGACGAGATCGCTGAATGGGGACACGATCTCAAGCAGGCTCTCCCCGCACTTTCGACGGGGATTTGGTGGACGACGTTCTTTCCAGGTTTGGCTCTGACGCTGATGGTGACGGGGTTGTCTTTGTTGGGTGAGGGTTTGAGTGAGTTGATTAATCCGCGTGAGCGAGGGCGGTAGGTTGTTTGAGTTGTTGCGAAGATCTTTACCCCACCCAACCTCCCCTTGGAAAGGGGAGGAGCTAGGTTATAGTTAACTATCTTCAACTTAGATATGGGATAAATTTCCACTTAAACAGTGGGACTCTTGTCCCCTCCCCTTGGAAAGGGGAGGGCTAGGGTGGGGTAAAGATCTACGCATCAACTCTAATAGACTTGTCCATACAAGGGGGTTTAAGGGATAGCACCATTTCAGCAGAAATCTACTAATAATCAAACTATGGTTGAAGTTGCGGTGATTGGGGCGGGGATTGCTGGGTTGACTTGTGCCCAAAAACTCCAGCAAGGGGGTAAATCAGTCGTGTTAATCGATAAGTCGCGAGGCTTGGGTGGTAGACTGGCAACTCGTAGACTAGCTGGAACTCATGCGGATCACGGTGTCTGTTATCTTCAGGCTAAAGGCGACAAGTTTGGGCACTGGATTGATGAATTAGTCTCTACAGGTATTTTGCGGGTATGGACTACGGGTATTCACAGATTGGCTGCGGATGGTAGTTTACAGTCACCGCCTAAATTTGCTAACTATTACGCTGCACCTCTGGGCGCGAATAGCATTGCCAAGTATTTGGGACGAGATCTGGAGATAATTGGTGATAAATTAATTACTTCGGTCGATCCCATCGCTCATGGTTGGCAGCTCAGTAGTAAAGATCCTGAATTTTCACTCACAGCGACGGAAGTCGTGATTGCTACGCCGCCAGCTCAAGCGTTAAACATTGCCAGAGAGTCGATCGATCCTACCTGTATTCAGCAGCTTAGTAGTGTTCAGTTTAGTCGATCGATTACCGCGATCGCTGTTTATCCCACATCTGACCAAACCGCCGCTGCCGCAATCCCTTGGCAAGGAATTCAATGTATCGATCATCCTACTCTCGCTTGGATTGGTTTAGACAGTTCCAAACAGCTAAATCCCACCCAGCCAGTCTTGGTGATTCAGAGTAGCGCAGCCTTTGCCGAGCAATATTTTGATGCTCCAGATCTGGCAGTTGTCGGTCAAAAATTGATTGATGAAATAGCTCTCCTCATTCCAACCCTAACTACGCCCGAACTAGTTCAGGTACATCGCTGGGGCTATGCTTTTGCTCAAGCTCCTTTATCGGATCGATTTCTCACTGCTCAAACTGCTGCACCCCTGTATTTTTGCGGTGATTGGTGTGGCGGAAATCGGGTAGAATCTGCTTATCTATCCGGTCTGGCAATAGCCGATCGAATTTTGAGTAACTCATAAATCGAACTCAGTATCTTGTTCGCTATCCACTATCCACTATCCACTATTCACTATTCACTAGACCATGACTGAAGTAATCGGGATCGATCTAGGTGGTACGGCGATTAAATTGGGGCGATTTACTGAGGATGGAACTTGTCTGCAATCCTTGACAGTGCCCACGCCCAAACCAGCTTATCCCGATGAGACGATCGATATGATGGTTTATGCGATCGAGAAATTAGCCCCAAGTATGGTCAATATTAGCGCGATCGGCATCGGCACACCAGGTCCCGCAGATATTACTGGTAGGATAGCAAGAATCGCCATTAATCTAGAAGGCTGGATTGATATCCCCGTCGCGACGCTCATTCAATCCCGAACTGGTATTCCCGCCGTAGTGGGCAATGATGGTAATTGTGCTGGACTAGGAGAAAACTGGCTGGGTGCTGGACGCAACTACCGCAACTCAATCTTACTAACCTTGGGCACCGGAGTCGGCGGCGCAGTATTTATCAATAATGAACTATTTACCGGACATGCTGGCAGTGCGGGTGAACTCGGACTTATTTCTTTCGATCCCGATGGACATCCCTGCAACAGCGGTAATCATGGCTCCCTCGAACAGTTTCTCTCTGGACAAGCAATTCGGCGCATGACTGGAAAAGAACCCCAAGAAATGGGTGAACTAGCCGCCGCTGGCGATCGATCCGCGTTAGAATTTTGGGATAATTACGGTCGCAATTTAGGCATCGGCCTGACTAGTATCATCTATATTCTCACCCCCGAAGTCGCCATTATCGGCGGCGGCATCAGTGCCAGTGCCCAATATTTCATCCCCGCCGCCCAACGCGAAATCGAACGCCGAGTCATGGAAACCTCCCGCCTAAAATTCAAACTAATCCCCGCCCAACTAGGCAATCAAGCAGGAATAACCGGAGCCGCAAAACTAGCATTGGAAATGTTAAAACGTAAAAAATAATCTCCATAATCTGTAGGGGCGGGTTTATGCTAAAAATTACCGCTTTTACAAAAACATAAAAACGAACCCGCCCGTCCTCACCAGCAGCCTAAAATCCAAAAACCCATGTCTCCAGAATCACAACTAAACATCTTCGGTCAAACCACATCCGAACCAATTTCAGCTACCAACTTCGATCTCATTCCCACCATTAGTACCATTCCTATTCCGCCAGGTACGTACGGCAACATCGCTCAACTTACCACCCATTGCCAGACTTGCCATCGCTGCGAACTCGGCAACACTCGAATCAAAGCAGTCGTGGGTAGGGGTAATGAAAACGCCTCAATTATGATTGTTGGTGAAGGTCCAGGTCAAAATGAAGATGAACAAGGTCTACCATTTGTCGGTCGATCTGGTCAACTGCTCGAAAAGATTCTCGCTGCTGTTAAACTAACGATCGAAGATGATGTCTACATCTGCAACGTCGTTCGCTGTCGCCCACCCGAAAATCGCGTTCCCACCCCCGCCGAAGTCGCTGCCTGCAAACCCTATTTACTCGAACAAATCCGACTAGTAAATCCCAAAATTATCCTGCTCACAGGTGCCACCGCAGTCAAAGCCATCACAGGCAAAAAAGAAGCCATCAGCAAAATTCGTGGCACCTGGATTGAATGGGAAGGCAGACTATGTATGCCAATTTTCCACCCAGCCTACCTCCTCCGCAACCCTGCCCCAGATGTCGGCAAGCCCAAATGGTTGATGTGGCAAGACATCCAAGCAGTTCGCGCTAAGTTGGATGAGACACTTTCAGCAACATCGCATTAATTGTTAGCTTGAGATTAGCTCGTTTCGCCTTGGCTTGAGGCAGAAGGCTCAATAAATCAACCGCAGCCAAAAATTCTATCAGGAATTGAGGATTAGGTAACTGGGATTTGGCACCGTCGGTATATGCGCGTAATAACTTATGCACATGCTTAGACTCTTTCCATCCATCCAATTTGCTAATAGCTGTTCTCAGGGCTGTGGGGGTCAGATCTGGCGGTAGATCCTCTAAACTCATCTGACTAATCCGACGTTGAATGCGATTGAGACGTTCGGAAGAAGTAGTAACAGCTTTGAGATCTACATCACAATCTAGATTAGCTAAATATTGCTGTTTAATTCTGACTAAGTTTTGGTAGAGTTCGGTCAAAGATTCCAGGAGAGAATCTGTAGGGATAATTTTACCTAATACTGGAGTTTGATTGGCAGTCGCGATCGCATATCCATACCCATCCTTCTCTCCAGTTACATCGTTCCAGTAAATTGTCTGTCGATCGTCAATAATTAATTTACCATTGGGATCGAAATAATCTAAGGTTAGGGCAACTAAATTATGAACTTCTCCGTTAGAACCAGATCCTAGAGCAATAGGGTTAGCCGGATAATTTGCTCCTAACTGTCGAATTTTCTCACTTACGTCTTCGCGAAACAATAGCTCGTATTGAGTATACAGATTGGGACTGACTTCCTGCTGGTAATATTGCTTTTCTTGTAAACTTTCCTGTTCTAGTTTCCGAACTTTGACAAGTCGATCGAGGAAACTAATATAATCGGGGAGAATTGCATCATCGAATTGAGTATCCCCATAAATTGAAGCCCCTAAATTACTCAGATCTCCTGACTGTTCGCCATCACCATCGGGATTGAATCTTTCGCCTACCAACTTTTTATTTAAGTTCTTTAACCGACTGGCTTGGCGCAACAGTTGGCTTTCACTGTTTGCGTAGTAAATATGAATTTTCTCAGGATGATGTTGCTTAGGTCGATCGATCCGTCCGATTCTTTGTTCTAGCACCATCGGATTCCAAGGCAGATCGATATTAATGAGGTAATCGGCATCCTGCATGTTTTGACCCACAGACAAGGTTTCCGAGCCAATTAAGACCATAATCTCTTCACTTACGGTTGGTCGATCGATTACCTCTCGACAAGTGGCTACAGGCGCAAATAACCTAAACAACTCCTGACGTTTAATGCCGGATAGTTTAGTCTGACCTTTTGTGACATTATGCGGTTTGAATTGAATTGAAGGGCTACCCAAACCTTCTTCAGCTTGGTAATATTTGGTTGAACCGATCGCCATCCCAATCCCTGCTGTGGCAATATCTAATTTCTTAGCCATATAGCGATAGTAATCTACCACTGTATCTGAAAAAGTAGAAATCAATAATACCTTCTTACCTTGAGCAATTAACGTTTGCACCTGATGGGTAACTCGCGATCTTTTATGGTCTTTGACAAATTCATCGGCGAGTAACTGTTCGATATCTTGAAGTTGGATTAAATCCTTTTCGCAATGGCTCTGCATTAATTCATAAATCCGTTCGGCAGCAGTAGGATTGGTTCGCAGGTGATTAATCGCAATCTCGATCGATTGACGTAACTGATGGCGTTTTTCCGTCTTTTCTTCACCATCTAATTCTTCTTCCTCTTCTAGCTCTGCATAGTCCTCATCTATCTCTTCACTGTTAACAGTTTCGAGATCTGATAGGTTAACTGTGGTGGTGAATCCGTAGTGCAGCAACAGAAATTGTTCCAATCCACTAGCATCGGGCGTTACTCCAGCTAATCGGGACTGCATTTGCTCGATTTTATTGCGGAAATTAACACAGGTGCGGCGGAGGGCGTACATACTCGATTCTGCGCGTTGGAGAAAAAACCGCCGTTGGTTGGTAAGGAGCGAACGTTGTTCGACGCTCTCTTTCAAGTAGCGAATCGGATCGGCAACGGGAATGAATAACTCGGTTTCAAAGCGGGTGAAAATCCGTTCCAGTGCAACTTCAGTATCGGGTTCAAACACCACAGGTAGCCATTCGGCTTGGCGTTTGGCGTAGACATTCAGATCCGGCATCGCATCCCGTAACATTTGGCGGGTACGTTGGAGGAAGATTTGACGGTAGACGCGGCGGAACAGATCGGTATTATCGGTAAATTGATTTACCCCCGTATCTCTCTGTTGGAACCAGTGAGTGACTTCCACGGGGAATTTCCAATCTTTGAATCCTTCGGGGCGAGTAAGGAATGGTTGAAGAATGTTGTAGATATCCTCGCGGCGGTTATTCCACGGGGTAGCGGTGAGCAGGAGATAGTGACGATTGCGCCCTGCTTGTAAGTCTTTTCCCTTCAGTTCGAGGCAAAGTTTGTGAATGCGGTTGTTATAGTTGCGGATACCTTCGTGAGCTTCATCGATAATGACTAAATCCGCGCCCCCAAAGCGGCTGAAGTTCTCAAGAAAACCCCTACCCCGACTCATTTGATTTTTATTGAATAGCTCGTAATGGGTGTTTTTCTCCAAGCCTAATTCTGTCATTTCCCGTTCCCAGTTAGGGTGGAGTTTAGAAGCCGCAATAATAGCGATTTTCGTGGTGGGTGTTTGCTGGCGATAGAGGAGAGCAACAGCAGCAGCGAGGCGAGTTTTGCCCAAGCCCACTGCATCGGCACAGACAGAAACGCCAAAATCTTTCATCACTTGCAGACAGTGTTGCGCTCCATCTTTTTGATGTTGGAATAGAATCCCCCGATCGACTAATCCATCAAGAATATCGCTGCGGGTAGTCCGAAATTGTTGGATCTGTTGCTGTGCCAACCAGTACAGGAAATCGATCGGTTGTCCCTGTTTTCCACTCAGAATCGTCTCTACAACGCCCTGGAAGCCTTCTATTTCACTAAAATCGGGGAGTTGGTGGTTATTCTGAATTTGAGGCGGTTTAGTGGGCGTAACGTTGTACTCTTGCCCATGAGATTTTACCCGCAGACTGTCGATCGATTGTGGTGGATAGGTAGGATCGATCGTGACTTCAGCTTCAATCTGGGTAGGCGTTTGACTGGTAATTTCGATCTGAATCAGATCGGTTCCTGGTAAACCGATCTCTTCTACTGCATCCAAGTTCGTACCAGTAATCGTTACGGGGATAGTTTCGCCTGGAGGGAGTTCGGCGGGAGTAATCGTCTCGATCTGGGGTTGAGATAACCTGTCGCGTCTCGCCCGTTCTTGTAATACTTGTTGTAAGAATGTTTGAGTCAGATCGAAACTCAGATCGGTGTTGTGCCACTCGCGATCGAAATCCTGAATGCTCTCTAGAATTGTTTCACGATCGCTAGAACTATCCCAAGACTTGAGAAAAGTCACGCTCTCGGCGTTGTAACTATGAGCCGCGCGGGTGAAATTATCCGAACCTTCATGGAGGATATGATTATCGCGACTGTCGCTCAATATTCCCGTTTTCCGATGATATATCCCCCGCCCACCCTGCATTTTAACTAACTTAATCTGGAGAAATTCTAGCCTGACTAATTCAGCTAATAGTTCGGTGCTGGTAAAATCTTGCTCGGCTAGAGTTTCGACGAATTCTTGGAGCGAATTAGCGATGAAGCTACCCCGATAATCTGGGTCGTGGAGGCGTTCTAAACTAGCGATGTCAGTTTGCTTTGTAAAACCTTGCCAGTCCATCAACAACTGGATTTTACCCTCAGTACGGATGATTTCTTTGAGGGGTTCTTCATAGAGTTTTAGCACCCCACTGTCGAAGTAAGCAGTCGATCGGCGGTAGAGATGACTGCGCTCTAACATTTGCTCGATCGTGCAGTGATAATCTGCTAGTTGAGCGGGGAGATTATAGCGACGTTTAATATTTTCTATTTCTTTAAAACTCCCCGCCCATAATGCTCTGTCGGTGGTAATTTCTTCTAAATGTAAAAACTGCTCGATTAAATCCAGTCCCGCAGTTCGCAATAGGGCGGGACTGGGTATATCACCAGGCTGTTTGGGCAGATAGATATTGATTGCGGCAGTCTGTGGATCGATGCACAATAGCTTGTGACTTGCCTGTTTGCCCTTGAATAAGCGGGTGAAAATCTGTTGGAATGATTTGCTGTCGCCGCTATCTCGATGCTCGAATATCAACCAATAACGCTCGCCTACTCCCTTAATTGGATTGCCTACGGGGATGTAGTAGGGACGCTGAGAGCGAATTTGGTTGGTAAATACAGTTTCCAGCATTCGAGACACCATCTACGGAACTAGACTTATAGTGCCTATTTACGACAGTGGAATTAACAAATTGAGCTTTATGATTCAACCAATTCGATCTTAATCCGTTTACCTAGAACGCTAGCTGCTTTACCCAGGGTGTTGAGAGTTACAGAGGTATTGGTTGGATCGAGCAGCCTGTCCACTGCGGCGCGACTAGTACCCATTGCTTTAGCTACGCTAGTTTTGGTCATTTGCTTGGATGTAATTTCTTGCTGAAGCTGCCAAGCAATGACTCTTTTGATGGCAATTTCATTAGCTTCGATTAGTAAATCTTCTGCTGCCAAGTAGTCATCAAAAGCCGAGCCGATCTGGGGATTATGACTTTTCATAGATTGTCTTCACTCTCAAACCAGTTCTCGATTTTCAGGTTCTCAAAATACTGGAAATCAGCAACATTATTGGTCACTAAAATCAGGTCGTTGGCGGATGCAATACTAGCAATTTGTCCATCTGCGAATGCCAGAGTTTTACCAATTTTGGATAATCTCGCTCTTTCTTGAGCATGACATTGGGCAGCCCTAGAGTCGTAATCAATTATTGGTAAATTCAGAACTGAATCATTAATATAATCCATAAAAGCTTGACGCTTCTTGGATTTGGGTAATCGAAGACAGCCGTAGAGAAGTTCGTGGAGTACGGTACTAGCTGTTGCAGTTTCCTCTTTACATCGATCGACTATCTTGACGATTTTTGGGTTTGGAGCTGGACGCATCAACTCTGAAAAAATATTGGTATCGAGTAAATATTTTAGACTCATAGATTTACTTCACGCCCTGGCGATCGATCTCTGAGATCGGCGAAGTCATCATCATCGAAAGATATTCCCTCTCGTTCCATTGTTGCTCTCAGTTTTTTAAAGCCTTCCCAGAACTTATTGCCATGCTGTTCTTCTCGCTGTTGCCGGATTAACTCAATGAGGTTATCTTGCTCCTCGACAGATAAGGCTCGAACGGAATCAACGATTTCCTGAAAAACCATCATTTTAGCTCCTTGAATTTCCCTCTACAGTCTTTACTGTACCAAAAACGATACAAATTCGCAAAATCTCACAAGCTCTCGATCGGATCGAGTGTCTGTCATAATTGAAGATAAATTAGCGCAATCTCAGCTATGGAAGCGATCGCTCTCGAACAACAAATCCTCGTAAGTATCCGCACCTTGCCCATACAGCAACAGCATGAGGTGTTAAACTTTGCCCAATTCCTGCATCAAAAAGCAGCAGTAAAGCCCCCTCGTCGCAGTCTCAAGGGTTTAGGTGCCGATTTGAAGGTTCAGATTACTGAAGCCGATATTGACGAAGCTCGTCAGGAAATGTGGGGTAACTTTCCACGGTTAACAGAGATCTCAATTTAGTTCTATAGTCTCAAGCATTTATTCAGTTTACGCACTGATAACCTGTCGCTAGCCTGCAAAGGTTCGATACTATCAGCGGGTAAAGTTACCACGCCTACAAAATCTCCAGCTACAGTATATATTTCCAACACACAGCCTTCTTGTCCCGATCGATCTGTAACGTAGTCATTCAGAATTGCAATATCTCCTTTGGCGAGATTATCTGCTGGAAAATCGCGGTTGATAACCACTTCTTGAAATAGATCGAGCTTCATTTCTAAACCTCCTAATCTGGGATTAATGTGATAAAGCGAAAATTTGAGTCTACCGATTCGTGTAGCCAAATGGTAACTACGCCTAAATTGATGCCATTAACCCCTGTCAGCATTCCTTTCACCTCATAAAAGGTGCCAAATCTATCGGTTCGATCCTCTATCGCTTCATTGTCCGCAATTAATCGCCGGATTGCTAGTTCTAAATCTGCTGGATTAGCTGCGGTGAAGCCGCCTTGAAGCAGAAATTTTGATTTATCATTGCGCGATCTGGGCACCAACAGATATTGTGTCAGCTTAGGCTCTGGAATGATTGCATCTACTGGTATTTTCACGATCCAGATGACTAAATATCTCCATTTTACCAGCAGTCGAATCTAGTTATACTCAGCGTCAAGCGGCCAGTTAGGAATAGCCGCATCGATTTTAGCCATCAGATCGATCGATTGTCCCAGGGCAACGACAATTTTTTGATAATGCCGGATATCATCAGGACTCAATGTGCGACCTTTGCGATCTTTGAGCCATTTATGGCAAACTTGATAGCCCCCCACATGGAAGTTCCAAACCGCTTCAGGAACGTCCATAAAGCCGTCTTTTTGCTTGTTGATGACTACTTTGCCATTCTCATATTTAGGATGCCCAGCATCGACAATATAGCCGCCACCATTATCGATAAATGGGGATGATGTTTGGTCTAGGATCGGGGATTTCATCAGGTGTAAATTCACTAATTGCTCTCCCAATTCACCTAATTGACGGAATAAATTGACATTACGGGTGAGTGGTACGCGAGGGAAATCTATCTTCAGGAATTCGGCATAGCGGCTGCGGTAGGTAGGGGAATGGAAGATGGCATAGATGTAGTGAAAAATATCTTCGGGAGTGGGGACATAGCCGAGATTTTGTTCGAGCTTGACGAGAAATTCAGGTGCAATATTAGGCTTACGAGTAATTCCCATCTCTATTTCACCTGGGGTTGTAGGGTAAAGATACAGAGGGAAGACAGAAGAACCATCTTTCATTTCTACAAATACTGCTGGAGTCGGATGCTCTGAGACTAGACCATGTGCCCATTTATCCGCCTTTGTTTGACGCACTATGTTTAAACATAAATTATCTTTACCAGCAACATTATTAATTAATTCCTGTCGTGGATAATCCATTACTATTTTGCTGAAGTAACAGAATCTCCAATCAAATGGGCGATAATGGCAGGTAATTAAATCTTTTTGCCAGTTATCTTGATGTTGTAGGTGCGATCTCGATTGTTTGATTTCCCAGTCCCGATTATCACTAATCTCATATTTTGATTTTATATCTCCATCTGATATATTCAAGTTTCTAAATTCACCTATTCTTTGCTCTAAACTATTTCTCTCAATATCAATAGCAAAATGATCTCGATGAGTTTGAAACCCAAGTACATTGACAGGAAATATATCTGTTACTTTCCAGCCTCGATTGTATTCTGGCAGCAGATCGTTATTCTGTGGGACAAATAGATAGAAAGGTGATTGAGGTTCTACTTTTTTCCATTCAGTGATACTCAGATCGTGTTTTTCTAACCAGTCATATTTTAGATCGCGTTTTCCATAGAGATCGGCATGATAAACATTTGTCTTATTCTGCTCACCATTTAAACGTTTAATAAAAAAACAAACTGATACTCCTTGTTGAATATCAAAGATATTCTCATCCTTAGAACCATCGGGACATTTTTCCTTCTTTTTGATATTGCCATGCAAATCTAAAATATACAGATCGTCAAAAGTAGACATCAAACTTTGACGCATTCCTCGAAAAGTAGGATTGTCTAGATATCCATGATTGGTAATAAAAGCGAGTATCCCATAACCTGTTTGTTCGATCCGCCATTGTCCAAAGCGAATAAACTTCACATAATCATCATTCAACCATTTAGGATTTCGTTCGCCTAATGGTTTACCATCTACTTCAAAATAATTACCAGTAGGTTGATTAGTTATAGAGTCCTTACCTTTTAATAATCCCTTAATCCAATCACCATTATTTGCTGAATGTCCAGAATAAGGTGGATTACCCATCAACACCATCACTGGAGCTTCTTGTTTGAACTTCTTTGCGGTATCTGATTCGCTCCGAATCCAACTAGCAAATTCATTCTGCACCGGAATCTGAAATGATTCACTTAGAGTATTCGTCAAACATACTTGCAATCGGTCGTTAGTATTAAATTTATAGCCTGATTCTGCTAGCTTTAATCCCAATTGTAAATGCGCGATCGCATAGGGAGCCATTAATAGCTCGAACCCAGAGATACGCGGTAATAAATGTTTCGATACATATTCAGACCAATCTCCAGCTTGATGGTCGAAATTACGATGAATATGGTCGATAGTCTCAGCTAAAAATGTCCCCGTTCCCGTGGCAACATCTGTGATTAATACTTTATGTTTAGATATTTCTCCATCAATATTAATTTGACTGGCATCGGCTAAACCATCAGCCAAATTAAAATCTTGTTTGAGAATATAATCGACAGATCTTACAATATAACTTACACAATCCTTTGGACTATAGTAGATACCACGAGTCTCTCGCATATTTTGATTGTATTCTTTGAGAAAGTCTTCATAAAATTTTATAACGATGCTCTCTCTATTTGTCTGACGCTCAAAATCTTTGAGGATCATTTCCATCTCAGCAGCTTGAAGCATCGCCAAAATATCTACAATCGCGTTAATTAATTCATCGCCTAATTCTTCAGGACTGCGCTCTGAGATATCCTGAAATAATTTTCTAAGGAAAGGGTTAGTTTCTGGTAAATCTTTCCAAGCAGATACCCTGTCAAAGCGAGTCTCCTTGTATTTATCCTTGTCTTTGATATAACTAAATACTCGTGCCGTAAATAGAGTATATGCAACCGTCTGGGCATAGATATCTGCTAAAGAAGATTCTTCCTGATTATCAGTTTCAATTTTTAGGTCTTTTAATAATTCTTGTTGAAAACTATTTAAGAGTTGATGAAGATAGCCCTCTTGTTTTGATTGCTGTTCTTTTTTGTATAAAATGGGGACAATTGATTCAATCTCTCGTGCTGACTTAGCTAACTTTTGTGCTAATTCTTTAGCTGTCTGAATCGGATCGTCAAATACCCATTTAACTACAGGCACCGAACATAAAATATTTTGAGCGATGGGGACTGCTTTTAAGCGGTTTAAACGGGTAGCTAGTTCCCCAGAGCCTAATTTAAAGATACGGATATCGCGTTGCTTTAACCCGCCCTCCTGGGGCGAAACGAGTACAGCTTGCCCCGATTCCTCACTGGTAGGATAGAGGAGATACATCACGGGCTGTTCTGCCCCAGTTCGGTTGATATAGTGTGGGTAAATCTCCATCTCTTGCTCGATGAGCAGGATTCTCAGTTCTGCCTCGGTGAGATCGTTCAATCGATCGTCAAATCCAATCGCGATCGGGCGAGTATGCGGTATTTCTAATTCATCCGTACCAAGACGCAGATACCAAAAGTCACTTCCTTGACGATCTCGTTCTTGCCCCAAACAACCAAGCTGACTCCGCAATCGATCGACTCGATTTTCAATTAAGTCCAGACTTAAAGCAACTTGATTTTTAGTAGTAGACACGATAAATCCGAAACTTTTTCAAGGGTCAGGCTTATGGTGGGTTCACCTAATTCAATAAACATCAGATTTTATGTACAGTTAAAAACTAGTTTTCAACATATGCTAGTAAAACAACTGAGTAATGATGTTTTCCAAAAAGGTTTGAACTAGCAAAAATACTGAGTCACTGGTATTCTCGATCGACAAAACATACAGTAGTTTCGATAGAAATATGCAAGTCCGATCGCGCTCTATTATCGCCACTATCTAGAGTTCAGCCATGACGACAACCTAGTCACTTCACACGAGGATGTGACAAATAACCGATACCGAATTAATTCGTATTTTCGTTACTTATTCACTAGTTTTATGTACTAGTGTCACCAGAGCGTAATGGGTAAGAGGCAAATCTAGTAAGATAAGGTAAAGAAATCGACCGAGCTTCTAACATGACTGCTGCGCCCAAACACCTGAAATCCAAAGCCCTCAAACCCAACAGCGTCAAGCCTGCCAAGGAACTCTGTAGCGAGTGTGGACTGTGCGACACCCACTATGTTCACTACGTCAAAACAGCTTGCGCTTTCCTTAATCAGCAAATTCCCGCCCTGGAAACGCAAACTCACGGGCGCAGTCGGGATTTAGACAAAGAAGATGACTTGTACTTTGGTGTCCATCAGCAGATGATGGCAGCCCGAAAAATTGAACCAATCCCTGGTGCCCAATGGACGGGAATCGTCAGTACCGTTGCGATCGAAATGTTGGAGCAGGGACTAGTAGAAGGGGTCGTCTGCGTCCAGAACACTCCCGAAGACCGATTTCAACCAATGCCGATCATTGCACGGACTAGAGCGGATATTCTCGCGGCTAGAGTCAACAAACCTACCCTCTCACCCAACCTCTCGATCCTCGAACAAATCGCCGAATCTGGTCTGAAAAAGCTACTAGTAATCGGTGTTGGCTGCCAGATCCAAGCCCTCCGCGCAGTAGAAAAAGAACTTGGCTTGGAACAGCTCTATGTCCTCGGCACACCTTGCACCGATAACGTTACCCGCGCGGGATTGCAGAAGTTTTTGGACACCACCAGTCGATCGCCATCAACGGTGGTTTATTATGAGTTCATGCAGGACTTTAATGTCCACTTCAAGCATGAAGATGGTTCCACGGAATTAGTCCCTTTCTTCGGGTTGAATACTAAAGAACTCAAAGACGTATTCGCGCCATCTTGTCTGAGCTGCTTTGACTATGTAAACTCCCTCGCCGATTTAGTCGTCGGCTATATGGGCGCACCCTTTGGCTGGCAATGGATCGTCGTCAGGAACGATCGCGGTCAGCAGATGCTAGATTTGGTAAATGATGCAATCGAAACTCAAGCCGTAATGTCCAAAGGAGATCGCACCGCCGCAGTCCAGCAGAGCATCCCAGCCTACGACAAAGCCGTCACCCTCCCCATGTGGGTTGCCAAAATCATGGGCGTAGTCATCGATAAAATTGGCCCCAAAGGACTCGAATATGCGCGGTTCTCGATCGATTCCCACTTTACCCGCAATTATCTATTTACCAAACGCAATTACCCCGAAAAACTAGAGCAGCATGTACCAGACTACGCCAAGAAAATCGTAGCTCGGTACAAATTACCAGAATAACTGCGATAACCTCAGGGCGGGCATGAAGCCGCGCCCCTACAGATTAATTGTGTAGGGGCGCGGC
>JANXVE010000026.1 GCA_025351825.1 Chamaesiphon sp. 341R_metabat_111
TGAAAAGCAACACGATATGAGCGTGTCTCGAAAAGTACAGTTTCTGAGACGTTTTTTGTTTACTGGCATAGGTTTCAATCGTGTGGTGCTAAACCTATTTTTCCAGAATCACCCTTTTCGAGGGTTTATGCAAATAACCCCAAGACCTTCTACAAGGTTATTATTTTCATCAATTTCTTGTAACATACATTTTAATGAAGTGGAAGAATGCTCAAACTTACAAGGATAAGATATCGACATCAGAACTATATGAGACTACAAATATATAATTCCCAAAAAAAAAGAGAAACTTTGAACGATGTCTTAATTATTTAATCCATAATAAAACCAGGTTTACCCTGGCATCAGAAAAATAGCGTTATCACACTCTAAAAGCCCATACCCCTCTACTAGCAAAGGATACAGGCTTTTAGTTTTGAATATAATTGGGTTGATTAGCTTATTGCTATCTTATTGATATACAGGGTAGGGTTACTACAGTTATTGGTAGTAATCTTGTAGTATATAAAATCAGTCAGCCTTCGTTCTTGTCAGTGATGGCTTATTCTGTTTGCGAAACTCATAACGCTCTTGATGTGTCATCTCAGGATACGAACAGAGTGTCATGACATCATCAAAGCTCTCCGTATAAGCTTTATCATCCAATTTTTCCAATTGGACTGGGGACTCCATATTGTTGCTCGATTCTGGTACAGAACTCGATTGCTTGTGCTTGAGAAAACCTGAAAGCATAACCTTCCTCTCCTGGGGCGATGGATATCCACCCTCGTCCTTCCATCATAACTTTATCTCTGTAATAGTCAATCGCTGACTCTAGAGCATCAAGTTCAACAACAGAGCCGCTGTCATTCCCAGTACAGTCAAAATTTAGACTGGTTTTGGCAGCGTACCAAATCAAATATAGTCCCACCGGATTAACAAGGCGGCTGGGTGACTGGATGGTTTCGATATGGATGATCTCTAGGTACTCAGGTTGAGCGGCTTGGAGTGGATAGGGATAGAGAGCGATATGGATCAAGCCTTGGACGTTCCCTTCAACCTCCAGCTTAACGATCGCCTCACAGTCTGAATCCAGTCGCGACCAAAAATACAGCCAGTCGCAGGTGAGTGTCGAGCTGACAGCCTTAATATCCTCTTGTGTTGCTACTGATAAGTGAATTACCCGATCGGTGCTAGCAAGCTTAATTTGATAGGTATCCACTACAATATTTACTTAGATTTTTTACCACCGTCGATCACTGATTCGATTCCCGATTGCTTCATCCGATCGCTTAATGGAATTGGATCTGCTTCTAGCGCATTAGCGTGATTTTCTGTCGAGCCTTTCCAGCCATAATAAGCATTTAACCGATAGCTTTTATGCTGACCGAGTTTAGCACCTTCAATAATAATTTCTTCAGATAAAAGCTTTTTGATTGAGCGACTAAAATTTGGTCTTTTTAATCCCATCTCATTAGCTAACTCTGTCTGATTTATGGCAATTAAATTGTCCATATCTAAAATAGCTATTAGTTTCATGAGAACTCGAAAATCTATTAATCCTAAGTCGGAATTAGCTAACATATCCGATCTCAACTGCGACATCATAACGAAACCTTCTCTACTAAACAAACTGTGTTGCTTCTTTGGACAATAGACAAATACACCATCTTTAACATCCCCAGTATTCAAGTCTACCGTTGCTAAATCCATTCTTTGTTTTGACATTTTGTACCCTTTGCAACCTGCTTGTTATCTCGGATGATACCATGTGTATCTCCTGAGATAACAAACGAAGAATATTTTGACTTGGAATCCTTGCACCTTAACTTGTTATCTCAGGAGATACGTCGCGTATCTCCTGAGATAACAAGTTTGATCTGGAACGAATACTGGGAGCCAACCCTGGAAATTCCCCTCCTTATCCTATGGGGTATGGGGGGAAAACTAGACATTTGCTATACGCTGAGACGACCATTTCTCGTTAGAGCGCAGCTTGCGTAATACTAAGTATTTTAAGTCATACAGATTTTGTCATTCTCAAATTTTTCTTAGCGAGAAAAAGAAGCGAGAAAAAATTTGTAGCTTTAATGTAAGTTGTAATATTACAGTATCATCAAATTTTTCGGTTCCTGAGCGAGTTACTGTAATACTTATTTATGACGAAAAGACTACTTTCTGAAAGCCGGAACATCTAAAATGGATCGCACCGACTTTAAGCTACTAAAAAAACGCTACAGAGGGGTAAATATGCCCTTTAAGGCATTCTAACCACAGCTCGTGATGAAGTAGGAATAGGGCAGATTTAACACGCCTTAAAATCGATTTTTGAGGGGTTGGCAAAAATTCGAGTTCGAGATCGTGTTCGCTGATCGCTCACTTTTTTTTTGTTTCCGGATCGCAGTCGGAAGAGTTGGAGAGAGCGGAAACCCGTGCTCCTGCCGAGGGCGGCTGGTTTTTTTCAGTCAACGCTGGCAAATTTTCTAGCTTCGCACTATGGAAACCAGTGCACGTCGACTAAACCGCTCCGCTAAAAACCAGCTAGGGGCGTGAATCTAGGGTGTGAGGTACAGATCTTTTTTCTTTCGGTCAGTAATCAACCAAAGCCCTTGCTGGCTTGAGTGAGCAGGAAGGGAGGGGGGAGGTGGAAGCTACCCGTAGGGCTTGCCCCTTTACCACCGCGCTAAAATTGGCATCCCCGAACGACAGTAAGGCTTTGAGCTGGCTCTCGTTTCGCTGTCGGTCGGGGTGCTAATTTTAGCTAGCGCGGTGAGTCAAGGGGTAGCTGGCACTAAGCACGAGCGTTAGCAAAAAAAAAGTGAGCGATTAGCGAACACGATCTCGTCAGAGTCAGGGTTTGCGGGTTTTCTAGTTATTAAGTTCATCTTTCTAAACCTCTACTTTTTTTAGGATGAGATTGCTGTTTTGGTTCTGGGTTTTGCTGGCGGTAATTTGTATTTGTTTCTTGGTTTAGTCTGTTCTGTAAATCATCTTGATATTGCTCTGGATTATCTCTAACTTTTTCAAGTTCTGAGATCAACTTACTGAGTTTTCCTGTTTCAATTTTATTTTCATAAGCAAAGTTGTTTAACTCTTGATTTAATTGTTTTATTCCATTTCTATTAATTTTATCTTCGTCAGCGATCTTGTTAAGAGATCTGATAGTCTGCTGAATATCAAATGATGGCTGTTTTATTGAATCTTGATTTTCTGCATAGTGAGTTGTTAATTGTCTGCAACCAGTAATAAATTGTCCCAATGGAGTTAGATCTTTGCGCTCGTCGAATCGCCGTTTGTCCGCGAGTGAAATTGCGATTTTGTCACTTTTGTAGTCGTTGGGGAGCTTCGCTGGAACTGGCTGACCCTGCATGGATGCTTGAGCCATATAAGCATCTTTAAGCTGCTGTCCGAGAGCTGCGATCTCTTTTCTATCCCGCTCCAAGCTGGTTTGATGGTACCAATTAATGATTTCTAGTCTGGTTGGTACATACACCTCTCGCTCTATACTTGGAGGTGTATGTACTTTCTCTACTGGTGGGTTTACTGGTTTGTCTGTCGGTTGGGTAATATCTCTGATTGGTTGCCCCTGGGCTGTAGCCTGCCGTTCTACTCGTCGTGCATTGGTTTCGGCTGGATTCGAGGTTAGAGTTGTCTTCAATCGCTCGATATGATTGACTGGATTGCCATCCCTGATGGGTCTGATACTCTCTCGAATGATTTTGTACTGTTCTGCTTCCCGCTGTGCTGCTGCGCGGCGTTCGACTTCCAAGCGCAGCTCGATCTGGGGTTTTTTGTATAAACCCTCGAAAAGGGGGATTCTGAGTTTTATGGTACTTCCGAACTAGACTTTCCGAGATAACGATAGACACTCGCCTTAGAAAGATCGAAGTCCTTCATCAGGATTTTAATTAAAACACCCTGCTGGCGTTGAAGCTGAAGCTCTACAACCTGTTGGGGAGATAAGCGTTTACTTCTTCCAAACTTGACACCCAACTCTTTTGCCTTATTAATGCCGTCTAGCTGACGCTCAGAGCGGAGTTCAGTTTCAAATTCAGCGATCGCTGCCAGCATATTAAAAAGCAAACGACCCGTAGCATCAGACGTATCAATATTTTGGTCGAGAACCTGCAAAGCGACATTTTTGCGCTGGAGCGCATCAGCGATCGTGCAAAGGTGAAGAGTAGAACGAGCGACCCGATCTAACCGCGACACAATCAACGTATCGCCATCTCGGACATATTCCAGACAAGCGGCAAGCTGGGAACGTTGCTGGTTGGTGCCACTTTGTGTTTCCTGATAAATCTTGTCGCAGTGTTTGAGTTTATCCAACTGAACGTCAAGACTCTGACCCGACGAGCTAACTCTTGCGTACCCAACCAAAGCCATACAAACACCTGCTGATGTATTTACGTCTCATTATGCCTCAAAGGTTAAGAGAAAGATATATTGAGACATGGAAAGAGACATAATTAAAGAATGTCCCAGAAACTCTACTTTCTGAGACGAGTAAAATTGAATAATGAGTAGCCAAAATGAAAGAAGAAGGTACTGAATTCACCCGCAAAGAAAAACGGTTGAAAATTCTGGCTACTGATGAAATTGAGAGTATTTATGCTCGACCTAAGTTTAACAGTGAAGACCAGATTGAATACTTCACATTATCACAATCGGATTTAGAGATACTTGAAGTATTTGGCTCAATTAAATCTCAAGTATACTTCATTCTTCAATTGGGATATTTCAGAGCCAAGCATCTATTCTTTATATTTACACTTGATGAAGTTGAAAATGACTTTCAGTATGTAATAGAGCGACACTTCAATGCCAAGCAGATTGGTGGAATCAAAGTTATTGATAAACAGACTCGGCTCAAACAACAGCGATTAATCCTTGAACTCCATCGCCATCGTCTTTGTGGAAAAGAAGAGCGTCAAGAACTCGAACAAAAAGCACAGCAATCGGCAAAGGTTTACAGCAAACCTATCTATGTATTTCGAGAACTAATCAATTATCTCACAGACCAAAAGATTGTGATCCCAGGTTATAGCTTGATGCAAGACATCATTAGCCAAGCTTTGACTGCCGAGCATAATAGATTGACAAAGATCGTAATCGATCGATTGCAGACATCTGAGACAGCAGCCTTTGAAAAACTATTAGAAGAATCACCAGGCTTATATGAAATCACTCAACTGAAACAAGAACCGAGAAATTTTAGTCTTAAAGAAATCAAGGGTGAGGTTCAACGGGGTGAACAATTATACTTTTTCTACACGATCGCTAAAAACTTATTACCAGAAATGGAGATATCCAATGAGAGTATTAAATATTATGCTGCTTTAGTAGATTACTACTCTGTGGCTAGATTGAAACAACTGAATAAGTGGACAGCTTATATTTACATTATCTGTTTTGCCTATCATCGATACCAACGACACTCAGACAATTTAATTAACTGTTTAATCTCCAAGGTGAGACATTATAGTGACGAAGCTAAAAGCGTTGCTAAAGAACGTTTGTATGAATGCCATATTGAAATCAATGAAAATTTCCAAAAAGCCGGACAGGTTCTCAAGCTGTTGACAGATGAAAATATTGAAGCTAACACACCTTTTAAGACAGTTCAATCTAATATCTTTGGGATTCTACCACGTCCAAAGTTAATTATTGTTGCCGAGCGAATGGTGAAGACAGTAAGTTTTGACGAAACTGCCTTCCAATGGGAGCATATTGATAAGTTATCTCACCAGTTTAAGTTGCATTTGCGACAGATAATATTAACCGTTGAGTTTACCACAACACTAACTCAGGATACATTGATTGAAGCGATCGATTTCTTGAAAGTAGCTTTCAAGAAGGGTAAGCCACTCAAGGAATTCCAGACTGAATTATTTCCAATTGAATGTATCCCAGCCTCTGTTTCAGGCTATCTCTATACAGGTACTAGCGAACAAGACCAGCAGTTAATTCCCGATCGATATGAGTTCTTAATCTATCGACTACTTCGTAATGGATTAGAATCGGGTGATATCTCTTGTCGAAACAGCATTCATTTTCGGAGTCTTGAAGATGACTTAATTGATGACTTGAGATGGCAGGACAAACAACAGTTAATGATTAGTAATAATTTAACTATTTTAACCCAGCCAATTATCGAACATTTAGCATCACTTGAGAAAAATCTTGAAGACCGGATCGAGGAAGTTAATCGCCACATTACTGACGGAGATAATGAGCACTTTCAGATTAAGAAACGTCGTGAGAAAGTCCGCTGGAATCTCTTGTATCCTCAAGGTGTTGACCTAATTAATGCACCACTCTTTGAGGGTTTGAAACAAGTTGATATTGCTAGCATTCTCCACTTTGTAGATGAGCATTGCCATTTTATTAAAGCTTTCGAGCATATCTTAGGACGTTATCATCGACAAGCTATAGATGAAGATGTAATTATTGCTTGCTTGATTGCCTGGGGTAATAATATGGGTATGGGTCGGATGGGTCAAATTTCTGATATTAGCTATCAACTGCTGACCACTACCTCAGAAAATTTTATTCGATTGGAAACACTCAAAGAGGCAAACGATCTAATTAGTAATGCTATCGCTGAGTTATCGATCTTCCATCATTATGATATCGATAATATGATTCACTCTAGTAGTGATGGACAGAAGTTTGAAGCTCGGATTAATACAATTAATTCACGTTACTCTCCTAAGTACTTTGGGCTAAACAAGGGTGTTGTCTCATATACACTTGTTGCTAATCATATTCCGGTTAATGCCAAAATCATTGGAGCTAATGAGCATGAGAGCCACTTTGTGTTTGATATTTTGTTCAACAATACAACTGACATTCAGCCTCAGATTCATTCGACTGATACCCACGGTACGAATGAGATTAATTTTGCGGTGCTACATTCGTTTGGTTATCAGTTTGCTCCACGCTATAAAGATATACATGACAAGGTTACTAAATCTTTGTATGGATTTAAGCATCCCAGTAATTATGATAAAGATTATGTCGTCAAGCCTATTCGTAAAATTAATACTGAATTAATTGTGGAGGAATGGGAGAATATTCAAAGAATTATGGTTTCACTGGCAGTGAAGAAAACTGCTCAGAGTATTATTGTTGGTAAACTCAGTGCTTATGCTCGAAAGAATAAGACCAGGCGGGCTTTGTGGGAATATGACAATATTTTAAAAAGTTTATATCTGCTTGATTATATTGATTCTTTACCGTTGCGTCAAAATGTTCAGCGGGCATTGAATCGGGGTGAAAGTTATCATCAGTTACGTCGAGCTATCTCTCACGCTAATTTTGGAAAGTTACGCTTTAAATCTGAACTTGAACAACAATTATGGAGCGAATGTGGACGTTTGATTGCTAATTGTATTCTTTATTACAATGCGAGGATCTTGTCTAGTGTTCTCGACCATCGAGAGCAGCTTGGCGATGTTCAAGGGGCTGAGGTGTTGAGACAGATTTCTCCTGTTGCTTGGCAGCACATCAATTTATATGGTCGCTATGAGTTTCGCAAGTTTGCTGACTCGATCGATCTCGATGCAATCGTTGAGCAGCTAACCCAGGCTCCGTCTCATTAATTTCCAGAATCCCCCTTTTCGAGGGTTTATACAAAAAACCCCAAAATTGTGAGAGTAACTTCTCAACTCCTCCCTTCAACGTTATTTTGGCGATCTAACTGGAGGTTTAAAGAAAGGCTAGGTATAGATCAACAAAGATCACCGACAAACATCGACAAGTGCTGAAACTGATTTGCTCTAACAACTCTAGGAATTCTCACCAAACTTCATTCAGATCTAGGGGTTGTACAAAAAACCCCAGATTGATTGCTAATCTAGATAATAGGTCATTCGGACGCGATTTTACTTTCATGGCTGCAAATCAGCATCCTCTACTATCCAATTACACCCCCCCTGTCAATTTAGTTGGCACTGTCAGACAAATCGCCTGGGCTACATCTATTCGCCAGCGCATCATTGATGACCTAGAGAACCACATCAAAAGTAATACCCATGAGTTTGTTTTCGATAAATTTTCAGTGGTGTCATTTGTAGAAATTAAGCAACTCATCACTACTGAAGAATCTGCTGCTTTCTTTATCGACCATAAAGGCTTAAATACACTGGAAATTTGCCGTCTGGCTTGTTTGAAGCATCTCAAGTATTGCAAAATAGCATCTGCGGATGAAAATGCCGATCTAAATGCGGAAATCTCCTTGCTCAAGTCTGGGATCGAAAAACTACAATCTCTAATTTCGACTCGCATCCCTGCCATCGCTGAAAAATCTCGAAAAATCGAGCGATTTTATGATGCTGTCAATATCCACGATGACAAAGAGCTACCAGCCCCATATAGCTCTCATCGCCGTTATACGGTTGATAACATTCTCGACCTCGCTAACGAGCTACAACGCCAGCTCGAATCAGCAGTACGAAAATTAGGGGGTTGAGTAGCAATGGAACCTAGAATCGTTACTCAGAATAAGCTTGAGATGATTAGTTTCGTCTTGCCCTATCTAGGTTTTCACTCCCAATTACCCCTCGACAGGTACCGACATTCCGATCTTAGCTAATGTCGGTACCTGTTGAGGAGTGAGTTTGTAGTAAACTGTAGTTAAAAATTTGTAACATGGTGATCAAGCTCGACTGGTCGCGGTGACTAAACCGGAATCCAAACACCTGCCGGAAAAAGTGCAAACCTAAAACTGTCCTAAAATTGTCTAGAAGGTATCTGAAAATTGATTAATGGTTAAGTAGTCAATAAAGGTAGCTAAGGGATGCTCAAGGCGATTTTAGCCGCCGCAGAGAGCACTCTCCACTAGAAGTTAAGATGCAAATAACCAATTCCGAAAAAGCCTTGCAACAAACAAATCAATCTCAAACCGTTACACAGACTTAATTTTAGCACAAAAAGCCCGTCTTGCATGGCGTTGGAAGGCGGAGGGAGGGGAAAAAAGGGTAGAAAACCCGAAGGGCTTGACCTTGCCCGATGTGCCAAAATTAGAAAGCCCAACCCGCTAGAATGCTTGCTGGCTATAGGTTAGTCGTGTGGGTTGGGTTGCTAATTTTATGGCACACCGAGGCAAGGTTTTTCGGCAACCAAGCACCAGGGGGTCTTCCCTGCGAAAAAAAAAGTGAGCGGTAGCGAACCCGATCTCTGAACCCGAAAAAAATGTGAGCGGTTAGCGAACTCCATGCTTCAAAAAATGTCAAAGAGTGACATAATTTCTTTTTTTTGGTATTTTTTTTCTTTTCTTTCCGGAGATTAAAGAAAAGATTAAAGAAAAAATAGAAAAAGATAATAAGGAGTAAATTTTCTGAATCTTGTAGTTTTGTGCATCGGATGCCGAGTTATGTGTGCATCGGATGCCGATAATACAGACGTGTTAATCTTGAATTGTGCATCGGATGCCGAGTACCTTACACATGTAAATCTTGTATTGTGCATCGGATGCCGAGTTACATGTGCATCGGATGCCGAGTTACAGAGATTTGTATTAATTGAAATACGCCATTTTGAGTGAAGACAGTTCAGTTATTTTGTACTAGTTTATTGATGCGTTCAACTTTTACCATATCCCCCTCAATAGAATATTCTTTAAAAAAACCAATTTTGACTAATTCTTCAAGAGCGGTCTTAACTTGCCTCTTGAAACTAGCCTTTTGACTATTTGTACTACCCGTAATGTTCAATAAAAATTCAAGGCTCACTGACAAAGGCTTTTCATGGCTGCTGTAATAATCATGCAGCTTGAGACACAGCGGCTTGTTCTTGAGCTGTTTACGTTGCTCCCAATTAATTGCTGTCCAGTCATTTTCACCGAATAGCTTGATGAGGTGACGACTAAGCTTAACCCTATATTCATTGGTGTCTTTATCGATAACAAAGCCTTCTATCAGACTTTTACCATAAATGTATTTTTCAGTTTCGATTCTCACCAAGCAAGCAGTCATACGACAAACTGCCATTTCTAGTTGTTCGTACTGTGTTCCACCAGTAGATAGACTCATATACTTGAGAATCTCGTGAGCAGTAAACCTGCATTCTGTCCCTAATGAGTCTTTTTTCATCAAATCAACCAAAGCTAGCCATACAGTCATATCTTCTTGATTAAGCTGTTCCCCTGTATAGGTCACAGTGATACCTTCCTGGCTGAATATCTCTGCCCTTTTCAAATCCAGCCTATCTTTACCCTGAATCGCTGCAAACAAGGCACAGCGAATAAGACTATTAGGTGAGCAGCGTCTATCCTCACGGCAAGTCGGAAGGTAGATAACCCCAGTTTCTAACCGTTCTTCCTCCTTTTTCCGACCGCGTTCCTGAAACTCAATCGTCCGCTTGTGCAACTCTTGTATAGATTTAGCCGAGCTTGACACAGCTTTTTCCAGCATGATAAATAACCCTATCCTATGGCAATATTGACAATGGTGTACAATTAAACTGTACAGTTAATAAATTCAACAGTGATTAATCAAGAAATCAGCTATTCTCATGTACGTGCAAACCTAGCGCAGATACTTGATTCGGTCAGCGAGAATCGTGAGATCGTCAAAATTACTCGCCGCAACGGGGCAGATGTGGCACTTATCGCCGCTGATGAGTTATCTAGCCTCTTGGAATCAGTCTATCTCCTGCGCTCTCCCGCTAATGCCAAACGATTATTTAGTGCGATGGAGTGGGCAAAATCCGATGCAGCTATTCCCCAAAGCTTGGAGCAATTGAGACAGGAGTTGGAGATTGAATCGTAAGCGTAAGCAGAAATCAGCCAGCGGTGATGATGAGGCGATCCAGCCAGAGATAATTTTACTCGTTCCTGTCTTTAGTCCAGAATTCAAAATCGATTTGCGCTGGTGGTACCGATACGAACCGAAGAAGGGCGACCGGATCATGGATCTAGTGGCTGATATCCTAGATGGCGATCCGTTCACTGGGATCGGTAAGCCAGAGCCATTAAAGTATGTTGCTGTAAATACTTGGTCGCGGCGGATCGACTTAGAGCATCGACTGGTCTATCAAGTAGAAGACAATCGAATTGTGTTTCTGCAAGCTCGTTATCACTATGAAGATTAGAAAAAGTTACAAAACACTTCAAATTTATGTAGTTCTCTAATCGTGAAGCTAGAAGCTATACAATCTCTGGAGTACTGATAAATTCAAAACAACAAAACCCCCTAACCTTTGCTGGCAGGGGGTTTTGTCTTATTAATGTGATAAGGGTATTTTTGGATGTCTAATAAATATCAAGAGATTTCCTAAATTTAGTCCGGATCTTATCTCTGACTGTTAGTAAGTATAAAAAGATATGTGCAAAAGCTAACTTGGAGCAGAGGTACAAAAGTTGCTTCACTTTTTAAAATGTACATAGAATACTCATGTCAAAATTTATTAATGTCTAGAAATTTATGATTTTTTCTGTTGAATCTATTAAAAATGCTCTTAGCAATGCGCTTGAAAGTATTCCTAAATTTAATAATAGCAATTACTTTGAAAAAGGGAAAATTGTTGATAAATCCATGAAATCTATTTTAAAAGATTTAATGGATTGGTATGGTATGAAGCCCGGAATAGATTATGTGGATAATCTAAGAGATAATGAACCATCAACTGATTTTGTTACTTTAACGAATGAAGCTGATGAACTAATTAGAGGTCTAATGAATGGTAACATTATCGCAATTAGTGCACATTCTAGAACTAAGAGTAATGGAGATAACTATGAAGTTCAAGCTCATCTCCGCAAAAAAGCTTCTTGATATTTTCAGATTTAAAGTAGATACTAAAATGGAACCAGAATTTTTTGAAGAAGGGAACTATATTTATGAATGCAAATGTAGTCCTAGTAAGATCGGTGGATATCTTGATACAAGTTACCTTAACTCTGCTATTAACAAACTAAAAAAGCTTTGGGAATCTGGAAAACATCCAAGTGGATATCGATATATATTTCCCGTAAACTATATTGATTCTAAAGCCAAGGAAGCTATTAATAATTTACAAAAAGATTATCCCAGCATAAATATAGAATACTATGAGTGTGATAAAGTTGATAAATTAATATCTAGCTTGAAGAAGTTAAATCGCCGATCCGATCCGATCCGATCCGATCCGATCCGATCCGATCCGATCCGATCCGATCCGATCCGATCCGATCCGATCCGATCCGATCCGATCTGATTACTTATTTAGAAGATGTAATAGAAGAATAAAATGTCTCAAGAACTTTATTTTTATCAGCAAGAGATTATCCCCGAAAAAATATGTCGTAATTTTACTCATAAAGAAATTAACGCTGCTATCAAATCATTGTTAAAAAACTATGATTTAGAAGAAAATGAAAATTTACGTAATGAAATTTTTAAAGAATTAGAGCCAAATTTAATCAATATTAGTGCCTATGATGAATCCATAGAGAAATTCACAAAAAAGCCTACTATTTTTGTAACACCCAAGTCTAGATTTTTTATGGTAGATTCCAAAATCTTAGCTGCAATCGAAAGTATAGTTATGTCTGAGGGAAAATCTAACCGTTCAGAAGATATGAATATTCAAATATCAAATGATTTATCAATCTTGAAGGATCTTTTTGATAGAAAACTACTCTTCATTAATCTTCAATGAACTAATATATTGGTACATTTTCACCTCAGAAAATCTGATCATTATAATAATTACTGTGACTGGATTACGGGCTTAACGGCACTTTCTGCACAGTTGCTACTCAAACACCGCTATCTATAGGTTCCTCCACGGTGATTATGGCTGACTTCGCTGTTTCAATGCTCATATTTTTACTTGTATTCATTATACTGATTATCGCAGTTGGTATCTCAATTGTTATAGGAAAAGATAAAAATGCCGAAGATAATCATGTAGCATTGTTCTTAATCGCTGCGTTGATGGGAGGAATTCCTGTATTCTTTTTGTGGATGGGATTTAAATTACTTCAATTTATCCTTGCCTTGTTAGCTGTTTATATATTTTTCTATTGGTTAACTACAAATTTTGATCGCTTGATTAATGATATATTAAATAAGGAAAAGACAAGAATTATTCTAGATCGGTCTGCAACACAAATATTTCTAGAAATAACTGGTATTTCAAAGTTTTAGGCTAAAAAATATTAGTATCATTTTAGATAATTCTTTATTACTTAGCCTGCTAAAGCGGTAGCAGAATGGGCTGATGGTGATTCAGTAGCCTGTCATATAGCTGTCGGTAGCGATTATTTTTTTAATAGAGATAAAGCCAAAAAGCTGGGGATAAATCTATCTTTAGTCAGGCAAATCTTGAATGTTTAAAGATGGATTATGATTTTCATATTATTTCACCTGAAGAGTTAGCCCAGAAAATTCAGGATCTACCCTAAACTTTCCCCCGCCCAGCTTGACCTTCACCCCCTCGAAGCGGTTGAATGAAGATAACCAAGCTGGGTGTTGCCATGAAGATCGACCGCCACGGGCAAGCAAAAATCCTCACCGTCGCCGAGATTCAACTGCTCTTTAACGAGGGCTTCACCGTCAATCCCCCCAGAGATCGCGCTCTATTTGCCATCTGTCTCTACACCGCCTGTCGGATCTCCGAAGCCGTCACCCTCTCCAAACGGGATGTCTACGATACCAAGGGCAACGTCCGCCCCGAAATTATCATCCGTAAAGGCAACACCAAGGGCAAACTCGCCACCCGCACGATTCCCGCCATCGCCGACCTTAGATCCAAACTCACCGCCTACACCCCCAGAAAGAACTCCATCTACCTCTTCCCTGGCAACGAAATCAACCGCCGCGCCGCTACTCACCTCCACCGCGACTCGGCGATGTGGTTGCTGCGCGAAGCTTGCGCTAGAGTCGGATTAGAAGGAGTCAGCACCCATAGCTTTCGGCGTACTGCCCTCACCCAAATGAGCAATGCCGGAATTCCCTTACGGGTGATCCAAGAAATATCGGGGCATCGTACCTTAGACGAACTGTATAAATACCTGGAAGTCAAGCCAGAACAGGTGTTGGGGGC
>JANXVE010000029.1 GCA_025351825.1 Chamaesiphon sp. 341R_metabat_111
CCGCGCATTCAAATCGGCTCAATATTGGGATCTCAAAGCAGTTCTGGCGCACAAGAAAGCCGAATTTGACTCTAGACTTGTCACAGTCGATGGCGCGAAAGTTGCCACAGGCGCAGACTTCGATCCGAACACTGGAAATCTTCTAGCAGGTAAAAAAGTTAAAGTTCTCAATGGAGTGGAAGCCAACGCCTTGCTCGAAAACCTCACGGGTAAAACCTGGACAGTGACAGGACTAGAAGAAAAGCCTGTCACCCGCAAACCCTCACCACCATTTACTACTTCCACCCTTCAGCAAGAAGCCAACCGCAAACTGCGATTGCCTGCTCGTGAAACCATGCGGGTTGCTCAAAGCCTCTACGAGCAAGGCTATATCACATACATGCGGACGGATTCTGTTCATCTCTCGGAACAAGCGATCGAAGCCGCTAGATCTTGCGTACTAGAAAAATACGGTCAAGAATATCTCAGCCCCAAACCCCGCCAGTATACTACCAAAGCCAAAGGTGCCCAAGAAGCTCACGAAGCTATTCGTCCTGCTGGCAGCAGCTTCCGCACTCCGAGAGAAACCGGATTAGCAGCTAAAGAACTACAGCTCTACGATCTGGTATGGAAACGCACAGTCGCCAGTCAGATGGCTGATGCCCGTCAAACCCAACTCAGCGTCGATTTACAGGTTGAGAACGCTGGTTTTAGGTCTTCTGGTAAGCGAATCGATTTTGCTGGCTATCTGAGAGCGTATGTCGAAGGCTCAGACGATCCCAACGCCGCGATCGAAGACCAAGAAATCATCCTCCCTGCCTTAGTCAAGGGTGATACCCCCGACTGTAAAAAACTCAGCGCGATCGATCACGAAACTCAACCCCCCGCTCGTTATACCGAAGCATCCCTAGTCAAGATGCTCGAAAGTGAAGGAATCGGTCGTCCGAGTACCTATGCCAGTATCATTGGGACGATTATCGATCGAGGGTACGCGCAACTTCAAAGCAACGCTTTAGTGCCCAGTTTTACGGCATTTGCAGTTACAGCCCTGCTAGAAAAACACTTCCAAGATCTCGTCGATCCGAGTTTTACCGCACGGATGGAGCAAACCCTCGATGATATCTCTACTGGTACCACTCAATGGCTGCCCTATTTAGAGAAATTTTATCTGGGTGAAACAGGGCTAGAAAACCAGGTTAAACTCGGCTTTACCGATATTGATGCTACACTTGCACGCACGATCGATCTCGACAATCTCGATGTCAAAGTCCGCATCGGTAAATTTGGCCCATTCATCGAAACCGAAGCTGGTAACGCCTCAATTCCCAAAGATCTCACCCCTGCCGATCTCGCCCCCGAAACGATCGAGATGTTGCTCAAACAAAAGAGCAGCACCCCTGACACCCTGGGCAATCACCCCGAAACTGGCGAACCAATCTACCCCAAACTCGGCCCCTTTGGGCCATACGTCCAGTTGGGTGATAAAGTCGAAGACAGCAAGAAAAAGCCCAAACAATCTTCTCTGCCCAAAGGAATGAAGCTCGAAGATGTCACCCTGGAAATCGCCGTCGAACTGCTCAAACTTCCCCGTAGCCTCGGTGTTCACCCCGATACAGGTGGCAAACTTCAAACCAATTTGGGTAGATTTGGCCCTTATATCCTGTACGATCGAGGTAAAGAAGGCAAAGAGTATCGATCGCTCAAAGCCCCCGATGATGTCCTCACCGTCAGTCTAGAGCGGGCTGTAGCCATTCTCGCAGAACCCAAAGCCACCCGTGGCGGTAAGAAAGAACCACTCCGCACGATCGGCAACCATCCCGACGATAATGAGCCTGTAGCGATTTTTGCTGGCCCCTATGGTAAGTACATCAAGCACGGTAAGATCAATGCTGGTATTCCTGAAGGCGAAACCGTCGAGGATATTACCTTAGAAACTGCGTTGAGTTTATTAGTCGCTAAAGGTGGCGCAGTCAAAAAAACTACCGCTAAGAAAACCACGGCAAAAAAAACTACGGCGAAGAAAACTACGGCAGTAAAAGCTAAGGCTACTGAAGTTAAAGCAAAAACTACCGCAGCTAAAGCCAAGGCTACTGAAGTCAAAGCGAAGACTACCGCAGCTAAGAAGACTGCTACAGCTAAAAAGATTACTACTAAATCAAAAACTAGTTAGGCTCAAATTAGACCGAATCTGTCCTCACGAAATTGAGATAGATTGACATTTTGTGATTGATGAATAATAGACCTCTTGCGTGAATCCAGGATTGCTCATATTTCGATCGGTGACTTAGAATCTAGAAGCCCTATTGCTAATAACTAACAACTAAAACACCATGATTTGATATTCGTGCAAGAGGTCTAATATGTTGTGGTTTACTCAATTTGGACAACTCTTCCCAATTTATAATCAATCGAAGTAATCTGTGGCTAACTCTTAAATCATGACTTACTGCTTAGGAATTATTTCTGCTCATGGATTAGTAATGGCTGCTGATTCCCGTACCAATGCTGGAGTTGACTACATTTCCACCTATCGGAAGATGTTTGATTTTTCGGTACCTGGCGATCGAACAATCTTACTATGCACATCTGGAAATCTTTCGATTACCCAATCGGTAATGCTAAGTATCGAGCAAGATTTACGATCTTTTGACATCGAGAATTTGCACTCCTGTCAGAGTATGTATGAAATCGCTTGTTATATTGGACAAAAACTGCGGGAAGTGCAAGCGCGGGAGCGGGAATGGTTAGACAAAGATCGGATCGATTCTAGTTGCAACATCTTACTCGGCGGGCAAGTGCGCGGGCAAGCGACGGAGCTGTATATGCTCTATAATCAGGGCAATTTTATCAAGGCGATGCCAGAAACACCATTCTTGCAAATCGGTGAAATTAAATACGGTAAGCCGATTTTGGATCGGATGTTGACGTTTGATACGAGTATCGAGGATGCGGTGAAATGTGCGCTGTTGTCCTTCGATTCGACGATGAAATCAAATGTTTCTGTCGGCCCACCGATCGACATAATTATGTATCGTACTAATAGTCTAGAAATTCGCCATCAGCGCAGTCTCCAACGTAGCGATCCTTATTTGTTGCAGGTGCGAATGGAGTGGGAATCATTTTTAAAAACCGCATTCGATCGCATTCCGCCGATCGATTGGGAGCAAAGCCATGAGCTAAAGTTAGAGCAGGTGGAGTTTTCAGGCTTTCTCAATCACTAGCCGATAATTCATTTCGTTAGTTATCGCACCCAATGTGCGGAGTTTGCCCTCAACGGGGGTTGTATGGGCGGGGAAGGGGCTTGAATAGAGCGCGATGTGATTGTCGGCGACGAGCAAGCCATGAGTAGGATCGTAGCCCCGCCAGCCCGCACCAGGGAGATATATTTCTGCCCAAGCATGGAGATGTCTATCGTCGGTTTCGGCTCCAGCTTCATAGCCGCTGACAAATCGCCCAGCTAATCCGACAGCGCGACAGACTTCGAGCAGTAAGACGACGAAATCGCGACAGGAGCCAGCGCGATGTTTCCAGACAATTCCTGGCGGTAGTGATGCTCCGGTATCGCGGATTGAGTATTGACAGTTATGGTAGATTCGTTGGTTGAGTTCGCTCAGAAAGGGAATAGTTTTCCCCTCAACAGCTTGCCAAATATCTGCGGCTAATTCTGCCGCAATTGGATCGATCGAATGTCCCAAATATCCAGTTAAATATGGTTGCAACTGTTGAGCTAATGACACCGGATAATCGATCGGCAAACTAGCAGCCCAAGGTTCGAGTAAGTAGTTGAAGGGATTAATCAGGCTGGTAGATACGGTGGTTTTGGTAGTGATTTGCAGACTGCTAGTTAAATTATTCTCAAACCAAACCAGCGTCGAATTATTGCCATCTAAATCGACGGATTCGGCAACTTGTTGGGGCGTGGGTGAGATTGTCAGATCGAATGATAATACCGATTGATGAACATTCGATCGCGGGCGCAATCTGAGCTGATGGGGTGCGAAAATTACTGGCTGACTGTAGGTATATTCGATCGAGTGTTCGATCGAAAAGACAGTCATGCTGCCACCTCAAGATCGATCGTCATAAATGTACCGCCAATCTCTTTAGATACAACATTGATCCGCCGTTGGGTTTCATCGAGGAATTCATGTAAACCGCGTTCGATCACTTCCTCGATCGATAAAAAGTCTAATTCCGATCGCAATTTACCCAGCTTAAGTTCGGCGGGATTGCACCAAGTATTAGAATGATTATTACCACTAATGAGATGTAAAGATTTTTCGGCAGAGCGGAGACAATGTTGGATCGATCTGGGGAATTCCCGATCGAAGATCAAGAACTTAGCGATCTCCGTGGGGCTAACTCTGTGACAAGTCTTGCGATACATTTCATAAGCACTTACCGATCGTAATAAGGCGATCCACTGCAATTCATCCAGCGGCGATCCGACTCCACCAGGTAAAACTATAAAATATTTTACATCTAAGATTCGTGTCGTTTTATCAGCACGCTCGATCGATCTACCCATCCGCCCAAAATGCCACGCCTCATTATGAGACATCGTAGCTGCCATCACCCCAGCAAATTGGTGACTAGCCATTTTCACCGCTTCAAAAAAGCTCGGTAACTCCGGTTGTGGATCTGCTTCGGCTGCTTCCTTTACCATAAAGTAGAAACTATTCACCTGTTCCCACATTTCAGATGATATGACTTCACGGATCGATCGAGCATTTTCCCGCGCAGATAGGAGACAGGATAAAATCGAATTATGATACTTTTCATCATAAGTCAGAAACCGCACAACGTTCTCGGCGGTAGCTGCTCCATATCGACTACGAAATATCTCTAAATCTCCAGTAGTTAGTACCAGTGGCTCCCACTGTCGATCGTCAACAACGACACTATCGAGGAGTAAATTGAGGTTGACATCGACAAATCTGGCGATGTTTTCGGCACGTTCGATGTAGCGATTGAGCCAATAGATGGAGTTAGCAACGCGACTTAACATAGTTTTACTTTAGAGATTAATTGTAGGTTGGGTAGAGCGATAGCGTTCTCGGAGCGTCTCTGAAAGAGAAAACCCAACACTCACGAATTGCTGGTTGAGATCGTTGGGTTTCATTCTTCAACCCAACCTACATATTTATCTAAATTATCAGCTTCAAATTGTATCTGACGATATAAATCAGAGATCGCAATCTCAACACCAATCGATTCTAGCAATAACCGATCGTCTAAATCGTATTCTGACAACACCCATTGATTACGATCATTGCGTCGAAATACTTCCACCTTTGGAGTATCTACTTGAACTAATACATACTCCTGCAAAGATTGAAATTGACGATATCTGGCGAACTTTGCACCTCTGTCAATTGCTTCTGTCGAAGGTGACAATACTTCGATAATTAGGCAGGGAAATTGAACGATCTGAGCATCATCGTCACCCTTATCGCAAGTTACTAGTACGTCTGGATAGAAATACTTTCTTCCTCGTTCTACTTGCACCTTGACATCGGCAATATACACTTCGCAATCGCGATTTAGTAAAGCATCGTCTAGTAGCTTGAACCAATTTCCCGAAATGCGATTGTGATTGCGAGTACCGCCGCTCATTGCGACTACCTCACCATCCCAATACTCATAGCGATCTTCCTGGGTGGGTTCCCAGCCTAGATATTCGGCGGCGGACATGAATAATCGATCGGGTAAAGCAACCATAATTTAATATTGTCTGAACTGTAATTAGAATGATTGACTGATGGACTACGATTGGACGCGATAGGATAATCTTAGTTCATCCATTAATCTGATAAAATATAGTTCAGAGATTTAATTTCCACTTTTCTCTGGATAATCGATAGAGACAGTATTTCCTGTGTGGATGCCCTACGGGAAGGCTAGGATGCTCGAATGTTTCAGTCTCTCGATTATTCATGCCTAATCGTTCCATAACGGCACTAGATCGATGATTATTAACAGCGGTAAATGATACGATCTCTGGTAGCTCCAGTCGATCGAATCCCACTTTCAAAGCAGCTTGAGCCGCTTCGGTTGCGTAACCTTTACCCCAATATTCAAACGCCAATCGCCAGCCGATTTCGACACATGGCGAAAATGGAAAATCTGCCTTCGGTATTTGTAATCCCACAAAACCAATAAACTGGTTATCTTGTTTGGATTCTACTGCCCAGAAGCCCCAGCCACATTCGGCTATTTTTGTCTGCATTCGATCGATCATCGCATCACTAGCGGCTCGATCCAATATACTAGGAAAAAATTCCATCACGCGCGGATCTGCGTTGAGTCGAGCAAAAGGTTCTCGATCTGATTCTATCCATTGGCGCAAGCGGAGTCGCTCTGTTTCAAGTTCGATTAATTCTGCCATTTTTAGCTTTCATATCCTAATTCAGCAACGTCAAAAAACCGCCTCTGATTTAATCCCAAGGAGCAGGACGTTCTAACAACGCTTTTAATGCTTGTAATTGCTGAGGATCTGGCGCAGCTTCTAGCTGTCGTTCAAATGCCTCAAATGTTGCATCATCGACTAAAAAGAATTTGCGATCGAGTAAGAAACTAGTTGCCTCAGTATAAGCAGCATCGAGGATAAATTCTGTCCGACTCTTGCCCTGAATCGCCGCTGCTCGATCGATCGCTTCTTTTTGCACTTCGCCTACTCGCAGGTTAATCGTGCCGCTGCGCCGCTCTGGTTGCTTGGTTTTGTGTGTAGTCATAGTTTTTATTAATTTAATAATGCTGAAATTTTTTCGAGCGGATACATCAACAGCAGCGGTTCGAGTTTTGACTCTTGAAATCCAAATCGAGTATAAAAAGCTAAAGCTTCGGGCAAGCTGTGGACGATAATCGCCCGAATGCCAATAATTTGCGCTGCTCCCGCAATCCGCAACACGGCATCTTTTAACAGTCCCGCTCCTATGCCTCGACTGCTCCATTCTTTATCTACCGCCAATCTACCAATTATGCCTACAGGAATCGGATCTGGAGCATTTTGTCGTAAGGATCGGATTGCGCTTTGACGAGCAACCGCACCAGCAGCTATGCTGTAGTATCCGACAACCTGACTCTCCGTAGTGGCGATGATATAGGTCTTAGAAGCACCACTACTTTGGTTATTCCAGGCGTGTTTTTGCAGCCAGTCATTCATTTCTTGATTGGTGCTGGCAAACGAGCCAAGGTTATCTGCGTGTGCGAGTAATCGTGGTTTGGTAAGATGGCTTTGCATCTTCCTATTTTAGATTTTTGTATACACGATGTCAATACTTAAATCATTAGAGCGATCTTTGAAGAAGCGTTCTACCTCACCACCCAAGTATCCTTGGTTCCCCCACCCTGAGAAGAATTCACCACCAACGAACCCTCCTTCAACGCCACCCGCGTCAATCCACCTGGATTGATATAGATATCCCGCCCATTGAGAATATATGGGCGCAAATCAACATGTCTGCCGTCGATACCATCGGGGAGCAAAGTCGGTACCCGCGACAAACACAGCGTTGGCTGGGCGATATAGTTACGCGGATCTGCCTGAATCTTAGCGGCGAATTCGCTCCGCTCCTCAGCGGTAGATTTAGTACCGATTAACATCCCATAACCCCCCGATTCGGCGGCGGCTTTGACGACTAATTTATCTAAATTCTCTAGTACATACTGGCGTTGCTGAGGTTCCCAACATTGATACGTCGGCACGTTAGGAATAATTTGCTCCTCATCCAGATAGTATTTGACGATCGCAGGCATGTAAGCATACACCACTTTATCATCTGCCACCCCCGTTCCTGGCGCATTGGCGATCGCGACTCGCCCAGCGCGATAGACATCCATCAAGCCAGGAACTCCCAGCATCGAATCCGCCCTAAAAGTGAGGGGATCGATAAACTCATCATCGATGCGGCGATAGATCACATCTACCTGCTGCAAGCCTTTGGTGGTTCGCATTTTTAAAAACCCATCGGAAATCGTCAAATCTCTCGACTCAACCAGTTGCACGCCCATTTGTCGCGCGAGAAAGGAATGCTCAAAGTAGGCGGAGTTATAAATACCTGGAGTCAACACCACGACTGTTGGGTAAGGGATAGATTCTGGAGCTAGATACAGTAGTGTTTCCAGCAACCGACTGGGATAGTCTTCCACGGGAAGAATCTGCATCTTCTCAAATAATCGCGGAAAGGTAGACTTCATTACTCGCCTACCTTCGAGTACATAGGAAACCCCCGATGGACAGCGGAGATTGTCCTCCAACACATACCAACTCCCATCTTTGTCGCGTACCAAGTCCGTACCCGTAATATGACACCAGATCCCCTGAGGTGGCTGTAAGCCCATGCAAGGCTTGAGAAATCCCGTCGCCGAGTAAATCACCTCTGCGGGGATTACCCCATCGAGAATAATCTGCTGCTTGCCGTAGATGTCACTTAAAAACAGATTGAGGGCGTGAATTCGCTGCTTTAAACCTCGCTCTAATAATTGCCATTCGCGATCGCAAATCGTACGCGGAATGATATCAAATGGTAGGATCTTCTCGGTACCTCGATCGTCACTATAGACGTTGAAAGTTACGCCTGTCCTAAATAAAGTACTTTGGGCTAAGTTCTGGTGCTGCTGTAACTCAGATAAGGAGAGACTCCCAATTTTATCAATTAGCGTCGTGGCAATCGATCGGGGTTTGCCATCGGGCAAAAACAATTCATCATAAAATTCACCAGGTTGGTAACTATCTATTTCCATGTTTTCACACCAGCTTGAATAAGCACTTTGTTACCTTTTATAGATTCACTTTTTCACCCCCTCATAACTGTATAGTGAGATACGCTTCGGTCAAATCGTTGGCGAAGCCTACCGTAGGTAATCGGCACAAAAGTTAAATTAACTGGTTAGCCGAATTTAAGGAATAATGGGAGATGGTTTGAATTCAAACCAAGTATGAGCTGAGGAATTATTTTGAGTCAATATTTTGCCACTGTCGCCAGAGGGTTGGAAGAGTTAGCAGCGCAGGAGCTGACTGAATTGGGGGCACAAGATGTGGCTCAGGGCTTTTGTGGGGTGTCTTTTACTGGCGATCGAGAGCTACTATATCGGGTAAACTTGTGGGCGCGGTTGCCCTTTCGGGTATTGGTAAAGTTGGGGGAATTTCCTAGTAATGACGATCGAGAGTTGTACGATGGAGTGCAGCAGATTGACTGGGGTGAATACCTCACGCCGGAGCTGACGATGGCGGTGACGGTAACGGGGAAGAATGAGCAATTAAATCACAGTCATCTTACGGCGGTACAAGTCAAACGGGCAATTACCAAGCAGCAGACAGAGAAATTTGGGCAAAGATCGAATGTGGATGTTCAAGATCCGAATGTGCGGATCAATGCTCACATTGATAAGGATGTCTGTATTGTGAGTCTAGATAGCTCTGGAAGCAGCCTACATCGACGCGGATATCGCTCGGCTGTAGGCGATGCACCGCTGAAGGAGTCTCTAGCAGCGGCGTTGGTGAAGATGTCCGGTTGGACACCCGATATGGCATTTATCGATCCACTGTGTGGTTCGGGGACATTGCCTCTAGAAGCGGCGATGCAGGCACTCAATGTCGCTCCAGGTATTTTTCGAGACGGCTTTGGGTTTGAAAACTGGCTAGACTTCGATGCGGACTTATTCGATCGACTCATCAAAGCAGCAGAATCAGGGGAAAAACAAGATCTCCAAGCGACAATTATGGGTAGCGATCGCAATTTTGATATCATCGAACAGGCTCGATCGAATGCGCGCAGTTCTGGGGTAGAACGCTATGTGCAGCTTGCCGTGAAGGAATTAGATGATGTGGAAGCCCCTTCAGATAGTGGGATTCTACTCTGCAATCCTCCCTATGGTGAGCGATTGGGGCGCGATGAAGATTTGGGTGCTTTTTACAAGCTCTTGGGCGATGTGCTCAAAAATCGCTTCAAAGGTTGGACGGCATTTGTCCTGAGCGGAAATAAAGAACTAGCAAAATCGATCGGGTTAAAATCTGCTCAGAGAACTACTGTCCATAATGGCAATCTACCCTGCCAATTGATGAAATATGAAATGTACTAAAGTTAATCACGGTACTTTTTAGTTTGTCAGAGCGGGGAAAGACCATAATTCACAATTTAGGAAAGTAATGTAATCATCAAAAGCCCCTAGCAATCTCAATCGCTAGGGGCTTTTAATGATCGACTATCGACTATCGACTAAATTACGCCCATTGAATTAATCCGAGTTCGTAGGGATTGCTCATGTGTGGGTTGTGGGGTAAGACGCGCAGAGACAAGCCTTGCAAGCCGCTAGCGGAGTAAGCAATCTCAGTCGTGTAGAGACTATTACCTGCACTATCTTTGCCCTGGTAAGTCATTGGCGCAGTATCTGCATCGGTGATTTTACCGTTGGTATCGATCGAGCCTTTGTAGAGTTCGACTTGGATATCATGGGGTTCCAGACTACCTAAGTTAATCAGACTCTTGACGGCAATCGGTTGATTGACGTTGATATCTTCAGGGGCGGAGACATCGACGCTATTGATTTTGAGATGCGCCCACTGTTGGAACATCTTTTGTTTCCAATGTGCGAGATCTTTACCAGCTTGATAGCTATTGTCGGTGACAACGCCGTTGCGATCGCTAGCTGGGAAGTAGCCATTATTCGCATAGTCACGCAACATCCGCGCAGTGTTGAAGGTAGGACAATTGAGGCGAATCGCATCTTTCATCTTAGCAATCCATTTACGGGGAAGTCCTTCTTTGTCACGATCGTAGAAGAGGGGGACGATTTCCTGTTCTAATAGATCGTAGAAAGAATTTGCTTCTACTTCATCTTGATACTCTTCGTCTGAGTATATTTCACGATTGTCGATCGGCCAACCAGTTTTCACGTAGTCAGCTTCATCCCACCAGCCATCGAGGATACTCAGGTTTGGTAAGCCGTTCATCGCAGCTTTCATGCCGCTAGTACCAGATGCTTCGTGGGGGCGACGTGGGGTATTCAGCCAGATGTCGCAACCTGCTACCAGTACCCGCGATACATAGATATCATAGTCGGGCACAAATACCACCGAACTCATACCTTCGGTGCGGGTAAATTGGACGATATCTCGGATCAGAGCCTTACCAGGAATATCCTTCGGGTGGGCTTTTCCAGCGATCACAAATTGAACTTTACGTCCTTTGGTACCAGCCATGATCTGCTTGATCCGATCGAGATTCCGCAGAAATAATGTCGCCCGTTTATAAGTCGCAAACCGTCGGGCGAAGCCGATTGTCAGCACTTCGGGATCTAGAGATTCCTGCGCGCGGTTGATTTCTCCCTGAGTCGCACCGCGTTCCTTGAGATGACTGACAATCCGATCTCGAACATATACGACCATTTCCGAGCGGCTATGCTCGTGATTGCGCCATAGTTCCTCATCGGGAATTGAGTCAATTTTATTCCAAATTGGATCTTCGGGTGATTTTTCCGACCATTCAGTGCCGAGGTATCGATCGTATAGTTCCTGGACGGATTTAGCTACACAACTGCGGGCGTGAACACCATTGGTGATCGAAGTAATTGGTACTTCGTCAATCGGCACATCCTTCCACATATTCTGGAACATTTCCCGCGAAACGACTCCATGCAATTTCGCCACACCGTTGACAAAACTAGAAGTTTTCATCGCCAGAGCTGCCATACTAAACGGAGATTCGAGATCTCCAGTATTTTCGCGTCCCAGTCCCATGAATTCATCTTTACCCACGCCGTAGACACTAGCATAGTGTCCAACATAGTACATGGTTTTGTCGGGAGGGAATAAGTCAAATCCCGCACTCACAGGTGTGTGGGTGGTGAAAATCTGACTCGATTGAGCGACTTGTTTCGCTTCGATAAATGATAGTCCATCTCGTTGCATCAACACTTTGATGTGCTCGAGAATCAGGAAACCAGAGTGTCCTTCATTCATGTGATAGACACTAGGCTTGTGTCCCAGTGCTTCTAGCGCGCGGAAGCCACCGATACCCAGCATGATCTCCTGATGAATGCGTGTATCTAAATCGCCACCATACAGCGCGTCGGTAATATCTTGGTCGTAGGAGCTATTTGGCTCGATATTCGTATCCAATAGGTACAGGGATACAACACCTACTTGAACCCGCCATACTCTGGCATATACCATCCGGCCAGGGTATTCTACGGCGACCCGTAACTCGGTGCCATCAGCCTTGCGCTCAAGCTGAACTGGAATATTGTGAAAGTCGTTAACAGGATAACGCTCTTGCTGCCAACCTTCGGCATTCAGGTACTGAGCAAAATAACCTTTCTGATATAGCAAACCGACTGCAACCAGAGGTAAACCCAAGTCACTCGCTGATTTGAGGTGATCTCCAGCCAAAACGCCTAAACCACCGGAATAAATTGGTAGACAGTCTACCAAGCCAAATTCCGCACAGAAATAAGCGAAACACTCTTTCCCCGCACGGTTGGTGCGCTGGTGCTTGTACCAACTGCGATCGTTCAGATAGGTATTGAGTTCTCCTACTGCCCGTTCCATGTGTGCCAAAAAGCCATCATCAGCAGCGACTTCTTGCAAGCGCGCCTGACTGACTCTAGCCAGGAGTGCGACTGGATTGTGACGAGTAGTTTCCCACAAATCTCGATCGAGTCTTCTAAACAGTTCTTTTATCTCCGTATTCCAGTCCCAGTAGAGGTTGTAGGCAAGTTGCCGTAGGGGTTGGAGGGAAGCTGGTAGGGAAGGAGAAACATTGAATGTACGAATCGGCTGCATCAATAAATTTCCTCGGCAATTAATTCCACAATCTTATATTTTCAACCACTCAAGTCAGTTGAGCCAACTTTCTACACAATGTCTTTAGAAGTTGGCAATTCCTGTAACAAATCGCCAGACAATCCACTTAATTGACAAATACGTGAGCATTGACAATTAGTGTGGTTTCGCGACTCGATCTTGTCGGTCTTTAAAATAATTTTAGCGGAAAATCGCGATTATTTATGTGTGAATGAGTACAAATAAGAGAGGGCAATCAGAGCTAATTTCTGATGGGCATCTGCACTAGAGTTGGGATAGCTGCTACACGATCCAATCCCAGGTGAAGCAGATCGAGCGCAACACTAAAACACGATCTAGATCCAACCAACACAGTTTGAGATCGGATCGAAGTCCAGCCAATCTGCTCAAGCCAATATGCGGAAGCTCGATCGAACCTAGTCGATCCCTAAAGTAAACCTACTAGAATAATCCGTATGGCAAGACACATACATCCGAACACAACACACTCGATCGAAATCGGCAGATACTTGTCTGTAATCATGTCTATTTGTGCGATCTGGAGCTTGCTAGTAGTCGAGTCTCCGGCTCAATCAATTGAACCCGATCTGTCAATGGCAGAAAGTGCGCCTGTGAAAATCGCAGCTCAACAGGTAGGGTTAGCCTCTTCACTAGCAAAACGTCAACAGAATCGAGCCTTGGCGCAGAACTCAGACAGTAGTTTGACAAACCTTGAGATCGATAAGGACTTGCAGCTCCAAGGTATTACGATCACCCAAGATAGTACAGATAAATCATTGCTAATTGTCAAAGGATTTATCAATAACCACAGCGAACAATCACATTATGTTTACTATATCGTCGCAAAATTTATTGCTAACGATACCGCAATCAAACAAACAGTTATTCCTGTTAATATCGAGCTAGAGCCTGGTCAATCAAAACCATTTATTCACGAAATTTCGACAGATGGTGTCAGTTCGATCGTGCCAGCAATGGTTAAGCCGTTGGTAGTCAAATATGAATACCGTCGATCTGAGTCAAGTTTAAAGTCTCATGCTCGATCGTAAAACTTTTCACTCAATTGAACCAGCTTAATTAATTTTTGTTCGCATTTTATCAGCGATACCTCGTGACTCCTGCTGGAGAAAGTCAAAGAACGTACTGGCAACGATCGATAGTTGTTTATCAGTTTGGTGCATGATATACCAATGACGTTCGATCGGAAAGTGTTCGACATCTAAGATTGTCAAGTCTGACATTGCATCTGGCATCACGGTGTGTTGGGAAAGTATTGAAATCCCAAATCCGACCCCAATTGCTTGTTTAATTGCTTCATTTCCACCCAATTCCAGTCGCACCTTGACAGAGATATCATGCTTGGCAAGTAGTTGTTCTACAGCATCCCGAGTACCAGAGCCGCGTTCCCGCATGATGAATGCTTCACCTTGCAATTTGGAAATCGGAATATTTTTTTCGCCAGCCAAGGGATGATTTTTGGGTGCAACTACAACCAAGGGATTTTCAAGAAATGGATGTAATTCAACATCTAAGCGTTCGGGAATTTTACTGATGATATATAAGTCATCGAGATTATCACTCAGTCGTTCTAAAACTCGTTCGTGATTGGTAATTTCCAAAGCAATATCTACACCTGGATACAGTTGACAAAATGGAGCCAGAGCGCGAGGAATAAAGTATTTTGTGGTAGTAATTGTGGCTAGTTTTAATTTACCTTGCTTCAATCCCTGAAAATCAGCAATCTTCATCTCAAATCGCGACAATCGATCGAAGACATCTTGACAAGTTGCAAATAATTCTTGCCCTGATGCCGTTAAATACAGCTTTTTACCAATTTGCTCAAACAAAGGCACTCCAATGTTTTGGGTGAGTTGTTTGACCTGCATTGACACTGTTGGCTGTGTCAAAGACAACTCCTCTGCTGCACGAGTGATACTAGTTAGTCTCGCTACAGTTTCAAATACTTTAAGTTGATGAAGAGTAGATTGACGCATTTGGGTTAGCTGATAGTTGATAGTTGATAGTTAGTACCAGGGTTGAATGCTGGTACATTAAGCTCTGCAATACCAACAAGTTACTATCCCATTAACATTACTCGATCGATCACATGAATTATGCCGTTATCAGCTTCGATATCTGGGATAACTACAGTCGAATTTTTTACCTCAAAACCATCCGTACAGTTGATTGGAATTGGCGAACCTTCGAGAGATTCTACCGTGCCGAGTTTTGCGAGATCTGCTTGGGTAAACTTGCCAGATACCACATGAAATTTGAGAATGCGGCCTAATTGAGGCGGATTTTGGACTAAAGTTTGGACTGTTCCAGGAGGTAAAGCGGCAAAGGCGGCATCGAGTGGGGCAAATACTGTAAATGGCCCAGGTGACTTCAAAGCATCTACTAATCCCGCTGCTTGAACGGCAGCGACTAGAGTAGTAAAATTTCCATTACCAACAGCGATGTCTACGATATCTGGCATATTATTTATCCTAAGTTTGATTATTTGAACGTATTTTTTTGAATGCCCAATAGCCGAATAAACCGATTAAGCCAAATAGAACTAGCTTGGAAACAGGTGCTAAATACTTCTCGATCGATCCATAGTTATCGCCTAATAGATATCCCGCCCCAGTTAAGCCTAATGTCCAGATTAAGGTACCGATCGATGAATAAATGCTAAAACTAGCAAGAGGCATATTATTCATCCCCGCAGGTAGGGAAATCAGCGTTCTAATCCCTGGCACCATTCGCCCAAAGAAGACGGCATTTTTACCATGTTTATCGAACCAGTTATTAACCCTATCGATATCTTTGGCAGATACACCAATCCATTTGCCATACTTATCTGTCCAGCCAGCTAATCTTTGATAATTAACCAATCTTCCCAGGTAATACCAAGCATAAGTTCCCGCCATCGTACCGACAGTACCAGCGAAAACAGCCAGTCCGAAGTTCATTTTGCCTTGAGCAACAGTGAATCCAGCTAATGGCATAATCAGCTCGGACGGAATTGGCGGAAACAGATTTTCGGCAAACATTAGCAAGCCGATCCCCCAATAGCCCAAGCTGCTCATTAAATTATTAATCCATGCCACCATCTCAAAAATTCCTCGATCGACAGTTAAACTTGGAACTAGACTCTAGCGGTATTCTTGACTTTGAATATCACTTAACCGCGCTTCAGGACGTTTAAATCTGTCGATCTGAGATTCAAAGAATTGACGATTTGCCTGAAGATGTTTTGGATTCTCATCATCGAGGGGATATAGTAATGCAGCGCGTAAAGCTTGAATGACTGCTGAAGTCACACAGTACATCGATCGTTGAAAGCTGACACCAGATTGGATCAACATATCATCTTTACCGCGACAGTGTTGTGCATAATAATCCACCAAATACTGAGGCAAGAAATGATACATATCATCCATTAATAACGTCGGTGGAATTCCTGCGCCGCCAACTGGATTTACATCTGCATATAAAATCCCATAGTGGAAATCTGCCTGCTCGTCTGGTACTTGCTCTGCTTGAGCATTGTATGATTTCGTCCCTCGAAATGGAGCCGTGCGATAAAATACCGCTTCGACATAAGGTAAAGCCGCCTCATATAGCCAAGTAAATCCAGCAGATTTAGGGATGATTTCAAACATTTCTCCCTTGATATAAACATGGTGATAAATTGGTCGTCCGGCGATGGCAAAAATGCCATTGACTAGGAAATTCATCGCGTCAGGCACAGAGGCAATTTTTCCTTCATCGTACAGATCGCTCATCTCAAAGAAGACTGGAGCCATTACTTCCCAAAACAGTCCTAAGTTGGAATAGTAAGACATCACCCGCACCTGTTCGATAAACATATCGGGGAAGAGTTTGTATGCGGCTAGCATCACCGGATTGCCCTTGAAATAGGCTTTGATGGCTCGATCGGCATTAGCCTTGTATTCTGGGGTGTCTAGGTAAGGATCGAACTGTCCGCCCATGCCACGGTGCCAATACATGGCTTGCATACAGGCTTCAGCAAACTCCATGTTAATGCGATCGTGTAGCAAGTGATGGAAGATTTTGGGCATTTTGGTACTGCGCCCTTTTTCCATAAATTCCAGGAGTTCGGGATGGGCTGAAGCTACACCTTTTTGCTGAATGCGTAGATCGGCGGTGTCGCCTGCGTAGTGGTTGGGTAAGTCCAGATAGGATTGGGGCAGAAAGTATTTAAAAGCTGGCAGCGGGTTGATAAAGACTCGTTCGGCGATGTATAGCAAGTTACGCCAGTAGAAGTCCATCGGGACGGCGTATGCTTTGTACAAACCGATAATTTGCATCAAGTTTTCGGGAGTGTCGGGTAGCATTGCACCGCCTGCTTCGAGGCGATGAATTACATCGGCGAATTGATGTGTGGATGGTGGCAGTTTTGTCGCAGTTGTCGTTGTCATGGTTTTAAATAGGTTGGTGTGATATTAATTTTCCGCTTTGGCTATTTGGGTAGTGGAATGAGACATTGCCACAATATTATCAGTAGTCATCTGACTATGAGAGATCAAAATATTCGGTTGAATGCCCAACACAATAATCAATACCGCCAGCACAATTGCAGGGACACGTTCATAGGTGGCAACCTTCGGTAAATAAGTCTGATTCTTTTCTAATTTCCCAAACAGCACCCGATTGATCATGATGATGAAATAGACTGAGGTTAAACCCGTACTTGCCAGACAAATCAGCGTCGCAATCGGAAACGTTGTATAGCTACCCTGGAACGAGAGAAATTCGCCAATGAAACCCGCCATTCCAGGTATTCCGGCACTCGCCATCGTCGCCAAAATCAACATCACGCCGACAAATGGTAAACCACGCTGGGGATTGAGTAAACCGTGGAGTTGCTTCAATTCTCGCGTCCCAGTTTTGGCTTCGATAATCCCAACCAAATTAAATAACAGAGCCAGAATCAAACCGTGCGCCACCATCTGACAAACTGCGCCTAAAACGCTCAATGATGTGCCCGCTGCGGTAGCAAGAAGAACGTAACTCAAGTGAGCGACGGAACTATAGGCGATCGTTTTCTTGATATCGGTCTGCGCGATCGCAATCAAACTCCCGTATACTGCGGTAACGACAGCGATGACTGTCAGCCACGGTGCGACGATAACCCACGCATCGGGAAATAAACCCAAGCCAAAGCGAATCAAGCCATAAGTACCCAATTTGGAGACGATACCACCAAGCAACATCGAGACAGGTGTACTCGCTTGGATGTAAGCGTCGGGTAGCCAGGTATGGAACGGAACTAAGGGCATTTTAATCCCGAAACCGAGCAGAATCACACACAGAAACAGAAGTTGGAGATTCGCAGGTAAATGGGTTGCAGCCAGAGATTCATAATTAAAATTCCCTGTCTTGGTAAACCACGCCCAGCTCAAGAATCCAGAGAGTAAAATTATCCCCGATAGAGCTTGATAAATCAGGAATTTGGTTGCTGCATAGCCACGTTTTTCGCCGCCCCAGATGGCGATTAATAAGTAGAGCGGAATTAACTCCAATTCATAGAAGAGGAAGAATAATAGTAAGTTTTGAGCGAGAAAAGCTCCAGTGATTGCGGTGCTGACTAATAACATCAGTGCGTAAAATAATCGCCCGCGCATCACTTCGGTATTAGTCGCAATTACTGCTAGTAAAATTAGCAGGGCGTTGAGGATTACTAGGGGCAATGATAATCCATCAACACCTAATTGATAATCCAATCCTAACGGTTCGATCCAAGTAAACTTCTCGACAAATTGTAAGCCTGGATCTTGATAATTGAATGTAGCTGCGATCGCGATCGACAGCACTAATGTTAACCCAGAAATGGCTAAAGCGATCGTCCGACTAAATCCAGGGATGATTCCAATTAAGATCGCGCCCAAGACAGGCAGCCAAATCATTGAACTGAGCATGATTTCAAAACCTCTATGATTTATATCTGTGTAGGGTAAGCAGCAGCTCACCCTACATCCTAAACATCACTTTAAATTAAACTAGTAGACCCAATAACAAACCGAGCAGCACAATCCCCGAAAATCCCAGCAAAATATAAAGTTGAGACTGACCAGAAGTGCTGTATTTGAGAGCCTGTCCGCTAAATAGAGTTCCAACTCCGACGAAATTCACAAAGCCGTCAATCACATATCGATCGAACCAATTAATTACCCGCGCACTAGTTGCCACCACGAAGACGATCGTTAATTGATAAAATCGTTGGACATATAAATCATTGGCAAAGAAGTCTTGAACGAGTGGTAATGGCAATTTAATCGGTTTAGGAATAGCATCGACTGAGTAAATTAAGCCGCTGGTAACGATCCCTGAAATACTCGACCAGATTAGTAACGTCGCAAACATCCCATTCACTTGGCTCCACGCTGGGATCATCCCCAAATTTTGCAAAATAATCGGCAGATGACAGACGAAAACAGCCGAAGAAATTACTGGTAAAGTAATCAGCCAAAACGGTTCTACTGTCCGTTCGGTCATCGGTTGAACTTTGCCTACAAAGATCAGACAGAACAATCTCGTCAAACTAAAAGCAGTCAGAGTATTAGTAATTAAAATTACGCCAACTAACCAAGGCTGCTCTGTCCACAAGCCGTCAAGTAGTTGCAAAAATCCCCAGAATCCACCCAATGGAGGTAGTGCAATGAAAGAAGCGATCGCAATTGCCAGTGAGAAAGCTGTAAATGGACGGCGAGAAAATAGCCCGCCTAATTGAGTTAAATCTTGACTGACATTCGTCCAAATAATCGAGCCGATACTCATATATAGCAATGCCATCCCAAAGGATTCATTGAATAGAATGAATCGAGCCGAATCTAAATTCTGGGTGCCAACGGCAATAAATACTAAGCCGATATAAGCACTCAAAGCATAGGAAAGTACGCGCTTAACATCAATCTGTGCGATCGAAATTAACGAGCAAGAAATTGCCGTCGTTACGCCTAAAATTGTTAAAGTAGTCAGCAACACCGGAGATAGGGAAACAACCGGAGCAAGTTTGATCAGTACAAACGCTCCCGCCCCCACAACCACCGCATTCCGCAATACCGTTGCTGGTAGTGGTGCTTCCATCGCTTCATCCAGCCAGAGCTGGAACGGAATCTGAGCGCATTTACCCAAGGGGCCAGCACTGAGCGATAAACCCAGTAACAACGCTACTCCAGGGTCGAGCTGCGCTGTCTGCGCCCACACTGCTAACTCGGTAAAATTCCATGTTCCCGCCAGTGGATAAATCGCAAATACTCCCATCAGCAGGATAATATCGCCCACCCGCTTCGTCCAAAACGCATCCCGCGCACCAGTGATTACCAGCGGTTGAGCATACCAAAACCCAACTAATAAATAAGTCGCTAGAGTGAGTAATTCGAGGAAAACATAGCTAAAGAACAGGGAATTGGATAGCACTAATCCACAAATTCCCGCGCCAAAACAATTCATCAATGAAAAGAATCTTGCCCAGCCCCAATCCATCTCTAGATAACCGACTGCGTAGATCTGGGAAATCAAATTTATCCCCGTCACGACACTAACCGCAGTTAGACTAATCGTGGAAATCTCGATCGGAAAATTAATATCTAAAGTACTAGTATGCAGCCAATCATAACTAATTTCTTGAGGCGGTAGGTTCCAGCCAATTGACAACGCCAGCACAGCGTGAATAAAAGCGACTCCTGCCATCAGGATGTTAACATAGCCCGCTGGTCTAGTTCCCAGTTCTCCAGACCAGCCCAGCGACCAAGGGCTAGCTAAGAGTACCCCAATCAGGGGATAGCAGGGAATTAGCCACACGGCTTGAATCACAAAGTTATACATAGAGTTTAATTTATAAATTAATAATTTAACCTAGCTATGGCTCTATGTCTGAGAATAGACGAAAACTTCTGAAAAAGATAGAGTAAACATAGAGAAAAACCTTATGTTTGCTCTATATTTTGCTAATAGATGCGATCGATAGTTAATAGTCAATAATTAAAATAGCTTTAAATCTATGGTTTGTAAAAATAGCTTTACTCACATCTTGCACCAGTACAGAAAAGCTAGTAAAAGCATAGATCTTAGGGTATCCCTACAGGTTAATTGTGTAGGGGTGCCCTTAATGGGTACCCTGGATCTACACTAAGCAATAGTATATTTAAACTGGTGCAAGATGTGAGTCTATTCCTTTCCCAGCCTTAATGTTTTATACTATGTGTGCCAAAGCATAGAATGTTGATGCGACAAATGATAACGATCGCTAGTACATGGCTCGCGGGAATTCTGCTGCTAGTGGGACTATTTTTGAGCATTTGGATTATCCTTCCCGCGCCGATTTTCTCATTATTACCTCTGAGTATTGGCGCACCAGAAATCAGTCCTGTGCTGATTTTTATCAATGCTTTTGCACTACTTCTAGCCTGGGTACTATTCTGGATTGGAGCCATTCAGACATATCGATTATTTAGCTTTACTCTGTGTCTGAGCTGTTTGGCATTGGGACTAAGTGCTTCACCATTACTGCAATTTTCTTCAGCACAACAGCACGCAGAACGATCGATTGTTGCTAGTTTAGGCCAAGATTATCAGCTCGATCTACCACTAGCACTTACAGCTAGAATGAGATCGAAACCATTGGCGATCTCAGATATTTGGGGTGGTATTTCTAGTCCGCAGGTGAGGATCGATCGAGATATCCTATTTGCTAGCCCCGATGGTATTCCCCTGTCTCTAAATATTTATCGACCGACTCAAGTTGGCACCTATCCAGCAATTGTATCGATTTATGGTGGTGCATGGCAACGTGGTAGCCCCGACAGCGACGACAGTTTCAATCGATATATTGCCGCTCAAGGTTATGTGGTCTGGGCGATTTCTTATCGTCATGCTCCAGCCTATCATTTCCCGACTCAAATTGATGATGTTCGATCGGCGTTAGCATATATCAAACAACATGCGATCGAGTATGAAACCGATCTCGATCGAGTTGCCCTCATCGGACGCTCTGCTGGTGCCCAATTAGCAATGCTAGCAGCATACCAAAATCCACCATTTCCGATTAAAGCCGTTGTAAATTACTATGGCCCCGTCAATCTAACTGCGGGTTATAACGATGTACCGACACCAGATCCGATCGAATCTAGAGTGACGTTACGAAAGTTTCTCGGCGGTACCCCAACAGAATTCCCCGAATTATATTACCAAGCTTCACCCCTCAATACAGTTAAAGCCAACTTACCAGCATCTCTATTAATCTACGGCGGAAAAGACCATATTATTCAATCTAAATATGGTCTAAATCTCGCCCAGAAACTTCAATCTCAGGGCAACAAAGCGATCTTTATCGAAATTCCCTGGGCAGATCACGCTTTTGATGCCGTATTCTCAGGGCTGAGTAATCAACTCGCCCTCTATTACACCGAGCGATTCTTGGCGTGGGCACTATTTAGGTAGATACAGTTTGTGACTTGAACTGCTGATTCTGCCGAAATGAATCAACCGACACCAGTGTATTTGACGACGCATCCCACAAGATAAACTTAAAGCATCCCACCATGTCACCCATTCTCAGCTTTTTAGATTTTACGAGTAAGTGACTATTTTCGCGGTGACAAGCTTCGAGATGATAGTTGGGGATTCGCTCCGATAAATGGTGGATATTGTGATAGCCAATATCTGCGGAAAACCACTTGAAAACTGTTGGTAGTTCTAGATAGCTACTACCTTCAATCGCCGCAGTCAGATAATCCCATCCGGCTGTTTTGTGAGCATAGCTATCTTCATAGTTATGCTGGACAAAAAAGACATACATAAACACTGCGGCGGAGCAAGTTAAGGTAATTGAGTAAACACCTAAAAAGAATCCAGCTCCAAGTAGATTGCTGAGGACAATCCAGATACTAATTACCGCAATATTATTAAATAACAAGTCCCAAAACTCAGCTACTGAGTACCAATTTCTAGACTCGTAAGTAGCAAAAACCTGGGAAAACTTCATCCCAGGCTGCTGCTGTCGGCAAGCGAAAAAATGTTTGGCCAAGCCATATAAACCCATGATGAGAGCGAGTCTAGGCTTGATTGCTAGATAGAAGAATCCACCTGGTAACGCCATTAATGGGTGTCTAGTAAACTCATACACACTTTGGTCGAATGAGCTGAGTTTGGAAAATTCTTCAGTGGAGAGAAACGCACCAACGCCGCGATATCTTTCCCAATCACCATTAGTTTTATGATGATAAGCATGACCCCTCGACCAGGGATACTGCGGGATCGCATTTACTAAGCCCAAGCAAAATCCCACAGCTCTATTGACTTTTTTTGAAGTAAAGAGTGAGTTGTGACCACAATCATGCATCAGTGAAAAGCACCGCAATGAAAAGAGGGTCATCATCACCATAATTGGTGGCAATAGCAACAGTGAAAATTCAGCAGCCTTGACAGCTAAAAACCACAAGCAAATATACGGGACGACTGTATTAATAATCTGATAAGTCGCCCACAAATCATTACTTTTCATGTAGGGATTTAGGACAAAATCCGACTTTTTGATTTCAGCCTGTTTGATTTTAGTTTCCATTCAAGAAAATGTTGATTTAAATAACGATAGTGTACGGTACGCTCCGCCAACGATTAAGCCAGTCGGTACAGTCCTTAAGAGTTGAGGAGGTTAGTCGTGCGGCTACTCTGCTGCTGAATTTCTCTGCCCATTGATACAAATCTTATTATAAGAAAAATATTAGCTACTAGCAAAACTAGCGGGATTTTGATCTCGGCGATGATTAAACGGAATTGGATCGCCTTGAGCATCGCCGACGAGGGCAGCCGTGGTCTCTAGAGCCATTCGGAGTCGTTTGGCCGCATAAATTGACATATCGCGCGGGACGTTAATTCGATCGCGTAAGTATCGCAAAGCCGCATCCGATCCCTGGGGGGGAATACAATTAGTACTAGTCATCATCATTGTCAGCGCACAGCGTAGAGCCTCATCAACTAGCTTATTATCCCCAGGATTGACCCGAATAATATTGTCGTGGTGTTTAATCGTCCGGTAGAGAGCTTCGGCGCGAGCATTTTCCGGTTCGGGAAAAGTCGCATCTGGCAATCCAGCCCAAGGGCCATTATCTACCTTTGACTTATTAACTAGCATCTGAGGTTCCCCATTTTCCCAACAACCACCCATTTGAGGAGGTAAGTCATGAACGTGGGTATGAAAATCACTCTGAGTACCGCGATAAGTTGCGCGGCTTTCCATTGCATCAATCCAAGCGGCAAATCGGGGATGCTCATCCCGCAGGGAATAGCCTTTGTAGTAATAGAGACTGGCATTCATCCGCTCGACATAGGGCGTAAAAATCACATCAGCAGTCCCAAACTGCTCGAGAAAATAGGCTCCAGGTGTCTTTGCTAGGGTAGTTTCGACCATCGCCGCCGCGTCGATAAATTGCTGACGGTTCTGCTGTTCTGCTCGTACCGAATTTGACGGACGACAGAGCCAATTGCACCAAGCGCGAAATAGTAGTCGCTCCAACTGTCGCAAGGGCAATACCGCTGGATCTTGCATCCCCAAGCTGAGTACTCCAAAAGCTTTCTCCAGAGCGAGGAGAATATCATCACTTTCAGTCACGATTCGGCCATCTAGCTCCAGTGCTGGCAACATCCCCGATGGCACCTTGCGCTTGTACCAACTCTCTTTTTCCCCGTAGCAGAACATCGTTACTTTTTCGATCCGATAGGGAATTTGTTTTTCCTCTAACCACAGCCAGATTTTTTGACAATAGGGGCACCACGCATGATTATCGCGATACAAAGTCACGCGCACTGCCGATTCTGGCTGTCCGAATAATCGCAATCTAGACTGGGCATTTGTGGCTCCATTGACTGGATCTGCTGGCGTGAATTGAGCAGTCGCTAGTTCTGTAAGTTCTTGCCAGCTCAGAGGTGTCGTGGTCATCGGAATCTGATTGTAAAGTTATGTCTTCAAGCTAACACACCAAAACATATCCCCGATTTCTACTAGAAGTCGGGGATGTTGCTGAGATCTTTTAACTTTTCTCACATCTCGCACCAACGCATAGATACTATTACTGCGATCTCCTCAGGGTACCCCTACAGCCATTGTGTAGGGGTGCCCTTCATGGGTACCCTAGATCTACGCTAATTACTAATATTTCTTTACTGGTGTAAGCTGCGAACTAATTAAGACGCTACGATAACATGCTGCTGTGGCAGGATCGAAGCTGGACTCGATCCGATGGCGATGCCAGAATTTGAGAACGATCGCACTAATAAATGGCGGTAAAGGTCGCTGAGTTGAATTGCTACTCCCGTCCAGCTAAACTTTTGTTTAACCCGTGCAGAAGCCTGTTTACACAGCTTACGTGCCCAGATTTCATCAGTCAAGATTCGTTCGATCGCATAGGCAAATTTAGCCACATCATGAGGCGGTACTAATAGTCCGGTTTCCTCGGAGATAACTGTAAATTTCAGACCGCCGACATCCGAAGCTACGACAGGAGTAGCACAAGCCATCGCTTCGATCGCGACCAAGCCAAATGGTTCATAATGACTGGGGACGACACAGACATCAGCAGCCGTATAATAGAGGGCTAATCGATCGTGCCCGATCATGCCCACAAATTCCGTATTAGCCGTCAAATCTAGCTCTGTCACCAAATCTTCAATCCGGCGACGCTCGGCTCCATCCGCCTCATTCGGATCGCTACCACCGACAACCAGTAATTTTAAGTGCCGAGTATCTATTTCTGCCCCTTGCTCCAATTGTGCGCGCAGTTCGCTAGTGGCGCGGACTAGAGTCTCGATTCCTTTGCGTTTGTCAAACCGCCCAACATATAAAACTATTTTAGCCTTAGCACTGAGTCCTAGCTGCTTTCTGGCTTCAGTTTTGGAGATTGGACGGAACGTACTGACATTCGTACCGCAAGGAATTACGCTGATCCTGCCACTCCGAGAAACTAAAGTTTTCAGATCTGCCTCTTCTTGAGGGCTAGTCGCGACGGTTGAGTGAGAGCGTTCGAGCAAGCGTTGCTCGACCGCCAGCCTAGTTTGGGCAATGGGCGGTATTTCACTCACCGATTGGTACTTGACAGCACCGAGGGAATGATAAGTATGCACTAATTGGATATTTTGCAGCCGTTGCAGTTCTAATCCCACCCAGCCAGACATCCAGTAATTTGTATGGGCTAAGGGGTAAGTTATCCCTTCTTGCTGTTGGAACTGCTGGAATGATGCCACAAATTCTGGCATGTACTGGAACAATTCGTCGCGGGGAATATAGGTTTCTGGCCCCGCAATCAACCGAATCGTGCGACAGTAATCGGAATGCTGGACGATCGTCGCATCATTGGGACTACTCTTGCGGGTAAACATGTCTACCTGCCAGCCGAGTTTAGCCAAGGATTCGCCAACTTGACGAACGTAGACATTTTGACCACCAGCAGCGTCCTTACCAATCTCTGCGGCTGGATCTCCATGCTCGGAAATTAGGGCGATTGCTTGACGGGTTGGAATTTTGGTACGGGTGAATGCAAATGGTTGAATCGATCGGGTTTCAGGTGACTTGTCGCTAATCTTAGCGGAAATTTTTCCTGTGAACATATCGGCACCTCTATAAAAAATTGACAATTGATAACTGAAATTAAGTCGATTTCACCGTCTATGGTGGATCGATTAAAGGTGTGTCTGAAGCATTTGCTGCAAAGGGCTACAGCCTGTCGATCTCGACTCAATTACTACTAAAATTAACGGCTATCGCCTCTGGCTGGGTGGCTCAAATAATTTTGAGGTTACTGTAGAGCTAGAGTAACTTGCTGTAGCTAAGAATACGAACTCGATTCAAAGACACTATAGGCATTTTATGTGAGTTCCTGAAAAAAACAATCTATCTTTAGAAGCAGTGCTGCTCTCTAGGACTAAGCCTATCGAGTAGGATTGCTATTCGATGACCTATTTCTACCGCTATTTTCAACAGCATAGATCGAGGTATATGTCGTCATCCCGAGTCCGAATAACTAACCCGTTTATTAATAGTATGACTACCGATCCGATCGATCCAGCCACTGAGGGTGAAACCCTTTTCAGCACAGATGCTGCCTGAGTAATCTGCATTATTATCCTCCTGAATACATGAGGCTATTGGCAAGCAGTTGCCGTAAATTTACTCGAGCGGATCGAAATTGAATATCACTATCTCAGTATTCAAAACAATCCGACCGCTGCCAATAACCTGTTGAAAATGCCTTGAAACAACTCGATTTAAAGGCCTGAAAGCCCCTAGCAGCAATACTTGCTTGCACTCAAATGTTTATTTATAACTTTGGAGCATCCTACGTAATATAACTTAAGTCCTGTTGTAAACTCCCGATCGTTTCAAGCATCTTAACAAAGTCTTTACAATTGATTAGAGCTAAAAAATCGCTTTAAAACGATAAAAGCTATAGCTTCAATCAGATCTAGCAGCTAGATTAGGGATCGAGATTTTGCGATGGTTGATATCGATCGACCATCTATTTAGCTCTAAATCATCTCCTTATTTTTCCCTGGTCAAAGTAACGATCGATCGGCGTAAATACAGCCGATCTCGATGTGCAGATCGACATGTCCCCCCACACCCCCCACACCCCCCACACTTCCCACACCCCCTCCCTACATCCCTCTAACAACGCCAGCCATTTAATATTCCCCGCCCCCTTGACACCAACCCAAATATCCATGCTATGATAAATAAAGTTACGTAATGGGGTGTCGCCAAGTGGTAAGGCATCTGGTTTTGGTCCAGACATTCCGAGGTTCGAATCCTTGCACCCCAGTTAAGTTTACATTTTAGATAGATTAGCCAGAGTCGATTTACCACTGCTCTGGCTAATTTTCATGCTAGTCAAAGGAATAACAACGATATGAATGCTGCGCGAATTCTCGCCCTCGATTTTGATGGGGTAATCTGCGACGGAATGGCAGAGTATTGGCAGACGGCATGGCGGACTTATACCCAAGTGTGGCAACTCGACAGGTTAGAGCCATCACCAGGAGTTGCTGAAAAATTTCGGGAATTGCGTCCGTTGATTGAAGTCGGCTGGGAAATGCCCGTACTGATTCGGGCACTGACGTTAGGAATTTCGACTGAGCGGATGCACAGCTCGTGGCAACGAATTCGCGATCGCATCTTGGCTGATAGTCGGCTGAGTGGTGTAAAAGTCAGTCAACAATTGGATGTAGTTCGGGATAATTGGATTCAACAAGATCCAGCAAGTTGGTTGGCATTACATCAATTTTATCCAGGGGCAATTGATACGCTAAAATCTCTGCCCGCTCGTAAAATTCAGCCAGTAATTATCACTACCAAAGAAAGCAGATTTGTCTCTCAATTGCTGAAAGAGCAAGGTGTAGAATTGGCAAGTGAATTTATTTGGGGCAAAGAACTCAAGCGGAGTAAAGTAGATAGTCTCAAGCAAATTCTCGATCGAGGAGTCAAGAAATCTCCGACTGTGTGGTTTGTAGAAGATCGCTTGAGTACCTTAGTAAAGATTGCCGCTCAACCAGAACTAGAGTCTGTGAAGTTGTATCTGGCTGAGTGGGGTTACAATACTGTGCCCGAACGAGAAGCCGCGCTACAACAGTCACGAATCCAAACCCTCACCCTTGCAGATCTACCAACGCTCGGTGGTACGCCCAAGAAAGCAGCAGCCAGTAAAACAGAAGCAGTTGCAGTTGAGAGTTGAGTAATTAATAGAGGAGATCGAATTAGTCAAAGATACGCTGGGTCTTTACCTAGCGTATCTTTTTTATGGGTTGGTTATTCAACAGCTCCAATCTGAAATTTTAGCTGTAATAAATCAGCATAAATGCTGAATTTTTAGCCGAAAAATCTATTTCTCAGTGTGATTATTACTAAATGTTACGCGATCGAGATCTAAATTGGGTTTACCAATGACAATAAGGCTTGATTCTACATTTTAGATCGCACAAAGACTATGAATTTAACGAAACGTTGTATTGCCGAATTTTTCGGAACCTTCTGGTTGGTACTGGGTGGTTGTGGCAGTGCCGTACTTGCAGCAGCTTATACAGAGGTCAATACTCAAGGCGCGTCTGATGCCGCAGCAGCAGCAAAAGCCTCACTGGGAATTGGGACAATTGGCGTATCGTTCGCCTTTGGACTGACAGTCTTGACGATGGCATACGCAATCGGACACATCTCTGGTTGTCACCTCAATCCAGCCGTATCATTTGGTCTATGGGCGGGCAAGAGATTTCCGGCATCAGAATTATTGCCTTACATTATCGCCCAAGTTGGTGGCGCGATCGTTGGATCGCTAGTTATTTACTTGATTGCTTCCGGCAAGGCTGGCGGCTACGCACTGACAGGTACTGGCCCAATGGCAACTAATGGGTTCGATCTGCACTCACCCCAGAAGTTTTCACTGTTCTCTTGCTTTGTGACTGAAGTTGTGATGACTTTCATGTTCTTGATGGTCATCTTGGGTGCTACCGACAAACGTGCACCTCAAGGTTTTGCACCAATTGCAATCGGCTTGATGCTGACATTGATCCACCTCATTAGTATTCCTGTAACCAATACTTCGGTAAATCCAGCTAGAAGTACTGGTCCTGCCCTGATTGTGGGATTATTTGGGAAGACTGAACTATTCGGGCAAGTGTGGTTATTCTGGGTTGCACCGATTATCGGTGCGATTGCGGCAGGGTTGTTCTACCGTACGATTTTTGAGTCACCAATAGAGCAGCAAGTCAAATCGGAACTGAGCGGCAATCTGTAGGTTAGTGGGCAGCGTAGATCTAGGGTACCCACGAGGGGCACCCCTACAGGTTAATTGTGTAGGGGTGCCCTTAATGGGTACCCTAGGATCTACGCTAATTAATAGTATTTTCGGATTGATAGAAGATGTTAGCAAGTTAACTATTTAGTAGTTGATTTCCAAAAAGCTGGATTGATTTTAATCAACCCAGCTTTTTTATTGTCTTAGCTAGCTAGAAATTCTAGGACTAATCGATCGAACTTAGCGGGATACTCTAGATAGGGATGATGTCCGCAGTTGGGAAAGATAGCTAATTGACTATTTGGCAGACATTCAGCGGCAATATAGGCGTGTTTGACGGGGATAATTCGATCGCAATCACCCCAGATAATTAATGTTTTTTGGCTAATGTGCGGCAAACTAGCCAGAATTGGTTGATAGACTTCAGGAAGCACACCAGCTAGGTTAAAGTTACTTTGCCCGAGCTTGAGGATGACGTGATTGCGTCCAGGGATTGCGAAGACGGGGTAACGAAGTTCGATCCATTCTGGCGGTAAGCTATCGCCATCATAGAAATTAGATCTTAACATCGCCGGAATCATCCATCGCCCTGGACGCAGCAAATTGACGATCGCAGGTAGCGTAATCGATCGAATCCCTAAACTAATTTCTGCACCAAATCCCATACTATCAACTAATACTAATCGATCGACTCGATCGGGATATAATCTAGTAAATTCTAAGGCTACTCCCCCACCCATTGAATTACCGATAAGGGTGGCGGTATCTAGGCTCAGTACTGCCATGAAGCCGTGCAGAAATTGGGCTTGATCTGCAAGGGAATAGGCGGCATCTGGACAGTCAGATTTACCAGCACCCACCATATCAAACGCATAAACCTGATGCTGTTTCGCTAGAGTGGCGATATTGTATAGCCAAAACTCGATCGATCCATTGCCACCATGTAATAAGATAACTGTGCTGCCACACTCGCCCATTTGCCAATAGCGGGTATTAACCTCATTTACCTGGATATATCGATCTAGTGGTGGTTTAATAGCTGGATGAGTAGGCATAAAATTATCTTTTCAATTTCCGTAGGGACGCGGAAAAGGCTTCAACATATTTTGGGCTTGATAAATACTAAATGTCTGAATCACCACATTACCGCGACGAATGGGAATTTCACCTAATTTAGTTATTTCCTTGAAGTAGCTAGGATAAATATTTGTGGCAGCTAGATCGACTCCAGCAGTTTTAGTACTTAGATAAATCGCATTTTTCCCAACCCATTTTTGAGGCTTAGACCAAAAAGCAAAGCTACGTAAGTCAGCATCAAAACAAGTAATCGGTTTATGGAATATTGGTTCGATCGCCATGCCAATTTGTCCACCTAAATAGTAGCGGTTGGTAAAGACAAAATCCGCATTTTTCAGAGCTAGATTTAACTGACTATTGTTGACCAATCCTTGGCGAAGTTGCTGGATATCAAAGATCTGAGTTGAGGGATCTGCTGAGATTGGCAAGAGTCTAAATATTGATGGTTTGTCGGAAGCTTGAAGTGTGCCCAGCGTAACATGAGATAGGGCGATCGAGGATAGTAAGATAGCCACCGTCAGAGATCCAAAGAACCACCGATAGGGAATCCGAACAGCCGCATTTCGCCGTTCGATCGATACTCGTTCGGCAAGTAAAATTGTGGCAGTCCAATATCCAGGCATTTGAGCCGATGGTAGTAGTTGCCGATCTCCAGAGATAAATGTAAATCCCAGGATTAACGGCAATGAAAGCCATAATATTAATCCTCTTTTTTCTAACTCCCATTCATCTTTAAATGCCCGATTGCCTGCGAATTGCCCCCACCGAATATTTCTGAGTTGTTGAATAAAAGATCGCACAATCGTCCATAATAAGGGCACTCCAAATGCGGGGAAGAGATAGAGTAGATCGATCGATACTATTCCGCCCAATCGATCGAGCAGATATTTACCACCACCTAATTGAAAACGAAATGATGCCCAGCCATGACTGATATTACAGTATAATATCGGCGAGATTGTGACTAGAAAAATTGCGATGCCGATCGAGAACCATTTAGAGGTGAGAGCTGGACGGTAATTGCGACTAAATAAACAAAACCCGATTAACCCCGAGCCTAAAACGAATCCATGATATTTACCCAGACAAGCTAATCCAACCGCAAAACAGAGTAATGTCAATCGAAAACTAGGACGATAACCCCGATAATCAAAAAACTCTTGAACGGCTAACCATAATGATATCGACCAGAAAAATAATAGCGGTGTATCGGGTGTACTTAATACCCCAAACGCAATCTGAAAGATTGGAATAGCCGAAGCGATCGCCAGAGTATTAATCGCAATTTGGAGTGTATATAATCTGAGCGTAGCTAAGTACAAAAAAAGTAATGAGCCAGTGTACAGCAGCAAAGTCCCGATCCGAATCGTGAACTGAGAGACTTGCCCCGTCAGCCATACTCCGATCCCTGTAGTCAAAGCAACCAACGGTGGATAATCGAAATAGCTCCAATCGGGATGAAGAGTATAGAGATAATAATAGGCTTCATCAAATCCAGGATTGAGGCAGATTGAAATTACTAACCTTACTAAAAATCCAACCAGTAAGATAATTAATGCCGTGCGGTGATAGTACGCTGAAAAACTTTGATAAACTTGGATCGCCATGAATGGTTAGCTGTTGAGAGGCATGATAAAACCGATCGATCCCCTGAGAATATGATGAGATTACAATATTATTGGTTTAGTTTCAGCAGTTGGTGGTGAGCGCAAGCTGAAATTGATACGGAAGATGCCTAGTTAGAAATTTTACCGCGTTTGTGCAGATTGAGACAGGTTGGGTATTCTAACTAATATCAATCGTTAATCTCAATCGCCGAATCTAATCTCTCATGCTCAACCGTGCGACTAAATGGCTGGAAACTAACTGGGTAACTCCCGCCTATGGTGGTGGGTTGTTGATGGTGCTGACGATTTGCTTCTTTGGTGCGGCGACAAATACAATGGCGGGCTGGCTGTATGTGTTGAGTGGCGTAGGCATCGCGCTGTTAGGGGTTGGGGCGATTTTACCAGCTCGATCGATCCAAGCCCTGACAGTTAGCCGTGGCGCGATTTTACCAGTTACCGCTGGCGCAGATCTAGAAATTTCACTAACTATTCATAATCCCACCACCCAGATTCACACCCTGTTCCAAGTCCAAGATCTCACCCCTTTGAGCAGAAAAAATCCACCTCAAACGACGGTAGAGCAAGTTTTGGCCGGATCGACATATCAATGGGTTTATCACCAGTCCACGGAGCAACGCGGCGTATACCAGTGGGAAAAAGTTGCCCTCAGAAGTGGTGCTCCGATCGGCTTATTTTGGTGTCAGCGATATCGTCCAGCCGCCGCCATCGCCTATGTTTATCCCCAAGTCCTGAAACTCGATCGCTGTCCCTTGCTCGACGGATTAGCTAGTAGCGATCGATCTACCCGTCGTCAGTCGGATAGTCGCAATCTCGAAGCAGCCAATGAGGGGATTACTCGATCGCTCCGCCCCTATCGTTATGGTGATTCGATGCGGATGATTCACTGGCGCACGAGTGCTCGATATGGTGAATTTCAGGTGCGGGAGCTGGAGATCGATCGAGGTGGGCAAGATGTAATTATCTATCTCGATAGTAGTTCTGGTTGGGACGCTGCTGATTTTGAACAGGCAGTAATTGCGGCTTGTACACTGTATTTTTATGCCAGCAAATCTTCAAATCTCAATGTCAAACTATGGACACAGGGCACTGGCTTAATTTCTGGCGATCGACAGGTACTCGAAGCCCTTGCCGCAGTTCAGCCAGATGAGACAACAGCGGGAGAAGTTAAATCTACCGCTTCAATGATTTTGCTCACGAATAAGTCAGGTGTGGTAGATACTCTCACCTCTGATAGTCGGTGGATCTTGTGGACTCACGAGCGATTCACGCCATCAGCTCAATCTGTGGGGATTGCGATCGATCGAGATTTACCATTGCAACAACAGCTCGATCGGGCTAGCTTTGCTAGTGCGAGTACTTCAGATCGGTATGTTCGTTGGCAGAGCCTCTCTGCAAGAGAATCGACAACAGCGCAGAATTCTGAACTGAATTGAATTAAGCAGAGATCCGAGAGTACCCATTAAGCGGCGTTTTTATCAGGGGGTTCCCTCCTGATAAAAAAACGACAAGACAGGGCACCCCTAAAGGTTAATTGTGTAGGGGTGCCCTTAGTGGGTACCCTGGATCTGCGCTAAGTAATAGCATTTTTAAACTGGTACAAGGTGTGGGTTAAGCCCCTATATTTGCGTGCAGTTAAATCGTTGTGTCCCACTGATATGAAGATTCTACCCAGGCATCCCAATCAAAGATCGATCGCCTGCAACTACAGTGCCGATCGAGTAAGCTTCAATTTGCTGTGACTTAAAAAACGCGATCGCATCACTCACCGCAGTTGCAGGTACGATTACCACATAGCCGATGCCCATATTAAAAGTATTAAACATATCCGCAGCAGCCACATTTCCCGCCTCCGCCAACCATTGAAAAGCGGGGGGAATTTGCCAGCCGTTGAGATTCATCACCACAGAATGAGCAGCACCCAGACAACGCGGCAGATTTTCGGGTAAACCACCACCTGTAATATGTGCCATGCCATGAATCGGCAATTGGTGTGCGATCGCCGCCAAAATCGGCTTGACATAGATTTGAGTGGGGGTTAGGTATACCGAACCCAGATTTTGCCCTTCCAGCCGACTGGGGGTATCCTCCCACCGATAACCGCCATCGCTAACGATTTTCCGCACCAGACTATAGCCATTACTATGAATACCACTGCTTGCTAGTCCAATCGCTACATCCCCGATCTGAATCTGGGAACCATCGATTAGCTTACTCTTCTCCGCAATTCCCACCGCAAAACCAGCCAGATCGTATTCACCTGACTGATAAAATCCTGGCATCTCGGCAGTCTCGCCCCCAAGTAACGCACAACCTGCCTGACGGCAACCATCGGCAATTCCCGCGACTACCTGAGTCAACTGAGTAGAGTTGAGTTTACCAGTTGCCAAATAGTCGAGAAAGTACAGCGGCTCCGCGCCACAAGTGAGAATATCATTCACACACATTGCCACCAGATCGATGCCGATGGAAGCGTGATTATCCAATTCCTGCGCGATTTTGAGCTTGGTGCCGACCCCATCCGTACCCGATACCAACACAGGCTGTTGATATCCCGTCGGCAGCTCAAACCAGCCGCTAAAGCCGCCAAAGCCGCCCAATACGCCTGGACGGTGCGTACCTTGAACGAGGCTTTTGATGTTTTCGACAAATGCTCTCCCCGCCACAACATCGACACCTGCTGCTTGATAATCCATATTCCACTCGTACACGATCGGCATTGGTATCTTACCGCCATTGTCTGGCTGACTGCAAATTTATTGAATATTGGTGTAAAAAATCGCCGATTGAAGAAACCTGTCAACCCCATTTAGACGAAAAAACTATTTGAATAATAAATATGAAGAAATGTAACACATCACTTTTGCTTATCAAAAAATGTCCAGAATAGCACTGCTCAAAGCTTGGTTGGGCGGGGATCGCTCATGTTTCTATCGACCGATCGCGCTTTTTCTGATGCACAAGAATATCTGTTTGTCAATGATTTCAACGAGTCTTTTTCTAAAAAAGTCCATGTTATGGTAGACCCAACGTTCAATATTTTGATGCGAACGTGATGCAAATTATGAGCTAGCAAGTAATGGATCTGTCCCAGAACATTGGGAGATTTTTGCTAAATCTCAACCCTAAATGACCTTTCGCAATGAGCTTATGAATTACCAAATTTTGACTGGACTAACTGCTCTCGTAGCAACCCTGACTGTATCGACAGCGGCATCTGCTACACCATCAGTCACTTCCACTCAATCCAATATTTTAGTCGAATTCTCTTCCAGAGACGCTACGCGAACGAAACAGCTAATCGCGCAATCTGTCGGTCAAGCTTCTTACTACGGCAACGAACCAGGTGAAGGCGGCCCCATCACCGCAAACGGTGAAAGATACAACTCTGGTGGACTGACTGCGGCTCACCGCACGCTGCCTTTCGGTACCAGAGTCCGCGTCACTAGTCCAAATACAGGTCGCTCAGTAGTGGTTCGGATTAACGATCGTGGTCCATTTATTCATGGCAGAATTATCGATCTTTCCGTCGGTGCAGCTAGAGCAATTGGTCTAACTGGCTCTGGCGTGGGCACGGTCAGAATGGATGTTCTAGGTGGTGGTGAAAGTCGTGGTCGTCGTCAAGGTCGTCGCAATCGTTAGACTGGAATCATCGCTGAAAGATTGGGTTTAAAGTCATGAAGGGCTTTGTTTTTACGGAATCATTCCGTGGTGCATCTAAGAATATTACAACGAAGCCCATTCCAATCTTCAGAATAATCGATCGCTAGATTTGAAATATTTCGATCCCCAGAACTCGATTGAAATATAGAATAACTGCCAACGATCGAGCTTAACAGATAACATAAGTGGTTATTAATCATTCACGCAGTGTCTCGGTAAGAGAATCGCACTCTCAACTAGACTTTTGAGTAGAAAGAGTCGTAATGGTAGTTCTGAGGGTAGACTAGTAATATACTCAAGCAGTAAAGTTTAGTGATTGTAACCAAAACAACGCTACGACTGCTGCTTCAACAAGTATGATTGCTTGGCTGGATTGCAAACCGACTAGCAATCGATCTGCACAGCTTAGATTAACTAGTTCAAAAACTGAGGTTGAGCGTAGGGGTGCCGTTAGTGGCGAAGCTCTTGTAGAGTACACGCACAGGCAATCGGTGGTAGACAACCAGCAGTTTGAATTAACCTCAGTAACTCAATATCGTTTCTATTCAAAGGATATGAATCAACATCGTTGGACTTGTCTAGTTACAGTAGTTCTCACTACAGTCATAGGCCCAATCACGAACGTCCATGCCAGCACTCGGTCATATTCATCGGCAAATGGGGTTAGTTATATCCCAGTTTCGCCACAATCGCTACCGACGATTACGCCACTAGTTGTCACCGAACTCGAAACCGATCTTGTAATTCCAGCCCAGATTACACCAGTACCATTAGTCAGCAAGCTGCCGATCGTTAAAGTCATTATTAATCAGTCTAAGTCATCCGCTCGTTCGACTTGGCTGTCTCGGACAGAATCGAAAAAGGACCGAATAGCGAAACTCAAGACACAGTCTGCTATAGTAAAACTGCCGCTAGTAAATCCGATTTTCAGTTCTACTGCTCGCGTTACAGCTCCAACATTCCCAATTGCTAACTCGACCAATTCAGTTGCCGCGATCGTCAGCCCTGTATTCCCCCTCCCGTTACTCAGCACAGCTCCAGTTCTAAAAGCTCCAACATCGATTCTCCGGTGGAGACGCTCCGCGAACGAACCAATTCCAGCCATCGCTACAATCGGCGCAACAGTTGATAAAATCCAGGTTAATTCAACACCCCAATTTGCTCCAATCATTCGCGACATCAAAGATACATTTGGTCAGACACCAATCCAAGGGCCAGATCTACCGATGTTTGAAGCAGGCGTACCCAATTTTGGCATCAACAAAGATAAAACGTCTCAAATCGTAGTGACAGCCATCGCTCAAGTTGGTGACAAGATCGTCGCGCCAGAGCCGAGTATTGCCATTCCGATCCAACAGCCTCAGCTCAAGACTCCCAGCAAATTGCCAGCTTCCGTGCCATCAATTGTCAAAATTGACCAGCCTGCGGCTACTGTCAAGCCAGCTCTCGACAAAATTATCGCAACTCAAAGCGGACAAGCATCTTGGTATGGAATTGAAGGTGGTCCTCAGACAGCTAGTGGTGAACGTTATAACCCCAGTGGTTTGACTGCCGCACATCGCACCCTCCCTTTTGGCACCCAAGTCCGAGTCACTAGTCTCAAGACAGGTAAAACTGTAACAGTCCGCATCAACGATCGTGGCCCTGTCAGCCGTCGTCGCATTATTGACATTTCGGCTGGTGCGGCTGAAGCGATTGGCCTCAAAAATGATGGTGTTGGCGAAGTTCGCATGGACATCCTCGAACGCGAAGGCTAGTAATAGGCGGCGGAAATAAACTACCATTTCTTTCTCCCAGTCTCCCCGTCTCCTACCAACGCCCTGCCACCACGAACTAATGGCATGATAGAGTAAGGGTATCTACTTAATGTAGATATCCTGATTTTTAATCGCCTCGATATGTCCAAACTACCGCTACAGATTTGGATCCTCGCTTTGGGTCGATTGCTATCAGAAATTGGCAGTGGTTTTACAGTCTTCTATGCCCCAATTTTTTTCGTTCAACAAGTAGGATTGTCAGCAACATCTGTGGGATTAGCATTAGGTAGTGCATCAATTTCTGGAATTGCCGGACGGTTAATTAGTGGTACTTATGCCGATCGCTGGGGCCGAAAACCAGTTCTATTATTAGCTACATTCGTGTTAGCGATCGCCTGCTTTATTTTTACAATTACGAATGATTTTCCGACCCTAATTGCTGGTTGCTTAGTTCAGGGATTCGGTTTAGGTTTATATTGGCCTGCAAATGAGGCGATCGTTGCCGATCTGACAACGGGAGAAGATCGCAGATTTGCCTATGCGATTACCCGTTTAGCTGACAATGTAGGCATGGGCTTGGGCATTATTGCCGGAGGTCTATTAATTAGTGCTTCTGGTGCCTATCGCAATCTATTTATTATTGATGGGATTTCTTTTTGCTGCTTTTTTGTGACCATCTTGTTCGGAATTCGTGAGACATTACAGTCAGATCGCATAGCCCCTCAATTTATTAGCGGTTACACCACCGCGTTTCGCGACAGGCGTTTATTAGTTTACGTTTTAGTCAATATTATCTTAACGGTTTATATTTCCCAAACTCAAGTAACTTTACCTCTATACTTTAGTGGTTTTGTAACTCAACCTAACGCTCCTGGCTTCAATCCGCAGGTAATTAGTACCCTATTTACGGGACATTTACTGATGACCATTGCCGCTCAGATTCCAGTTTTAAAGTTACTACAAAGGTTTAGTCATGCTCGATCGTTAATGGTTTCCGGTGGCTTTTGGATCCTCGGTTTTATCTGTATCACCATTACTGGAACCAGCGATAATTACCAGCTTTTGTGGGCTAGTTTGGGGTTAGGATTGTTTGCGATCGCGATCGTTGCCTATACTCCCACTGCTTCAGCCCTAATCGCCGATCTCGCGCCTCCTTCCTTACGCGGCGTGTACACTTCAATCAATTCCCTCTGCTGGGCTGCTGGCTACGCAATTGGGCCACCACTCGGCGGTTGGGCACTCGATCGATCTCCCGCATTTGCCCACAGTTTCTGGCTCGGTTTAGCCGCAACAGTGCCAATCGTTTGGGCGATATTATGGTGGTTGGAGAGATTAGTTGGAGTAGCCAACAATGAATAGTAAGTAAGCTGCTTCTACTCACCTTTAAAGATTGCCGCAGCTAGTTCTCTGAATTTGTAAGGATCGCCTTCGGGATGGGGTTGCTCTTGGCGTTTTCGGGCATAAAGCTTGGCGAGAGTTGTTTGCCAATCGACTGAGAGCTGTTGCTCCATGGCTGGCTGTGTACTAAGGATTTCGGTAATGTAAGCTTGAATCTCACTTTGTGCCAGCCAAATTCTGGCAATCACCGCTAAATTATCATCACTATCTACTAATCGATCGAAGTGTCCCAATATTTGGCGAGTCAAATCGGGGCTGCTAATAGTACTAGCGATCGCGAGTTCCTGCAATCCAGTAATTGCGGCATACCTGACCACCCACTCATGATCCTGCGACACTGCGAGTAGTACTTCGACCACTTTTGCCTGAGTGGACTCGATTAGTTCTACTGCCAATTCATCCCAATGAATTGTCCCCAATCCCCTCGCCGCTGCCCGTCTGACACTCAGTGCAAAATCATTTTTGGCGGCATCCAGCAATAAATCCAGTGCTTGAGGATCGCCAATCCCCGCTAATGCCCTCAACGCCCATGCTCTCGCGCCATAATTATACCCATCCAGCAATTCTAGCAGCGGTTTGACAGCAGGCTGACCGATCGCAATTAGCCCTTCTACTGCCGCTACCGCCGCCCCAGGATTGTTGTAGCCTAAAACCGTAATTAGATTCGGTACAGCAGATTCTAGCTGCGCCTCTGCCAACTTCTCAACAGCTTCAACCATCTGAGTAGATGAAGCCGCCTCAGCAATAGCCAAAAGCAATGTCTTGAGTAAGTCAGGATCGCTCATTTAGATTTTAGATTGCTGCATCAACTACTAATTATCAACGATCGACGATCGACTATCAACTATCTACAGGTACTCACAGGCAAAAAATTACCCCTCAGTCATTTCACATTGCCAACGATATCGCAAGCAGCAGGAGATAACTTTAGGGGATAACTATGAACTAATTTATGAACTAGCTTCTAGCTCAAAGCGTTAATTGCATAGTCGATGTAGGAATTGGCTTCTACCGCAGCATCGCCAGCCAAACCGTGGTTCGATCTGATGTACTTGAGAGCTTCAATGTACCAGCTAGGAGCCAAGTCAAAAGTTTTGTTGATTTCAGCCAAACCACCCAAGAGGTAGTCATCCATCGGGCCAGTACCGCCAACTACACAGCAGTAAGTAACCATGCGGAGGTAGTAACCGATGTCACGCACACACTTTGCTTTACCAATAGCAGTAGCAGCAAAGTTAGGACCTTGCATAGTCGTGGTGTACGGAAATTTTTGGTAAACAGCATTAGCTGCACCATTTGCTAAGGACTCAGCATTTGCAGTCAAACCTTTAGCGGCGGTTAAGCTAGCAGTAGCCTGACGAAAACGACCGAAAGCAACCTGAAATTCAGTGCTGCTCAAAAAGCGACCTTGGGAATCTGCGGTAGCGACTGCTTCGGTTAATGGAGTTTTCATGATGTTTCTATCCTTACTAGTTGTTACGTTATTAGTTTTTGAGTCAGTTGTTAGTGGTTTAGTTGTTAGTTTTTAGCTGGATTAACAGTCACAAGCGACGATCTGACGCTTCTGACTTATCGCTAAACCACTAAACTACCAAACCACCAAACCACCAACTAAGCTACTGACGCTGCTGCACGATCGAAATAACCAGCAACTTCAGAAGTCAACGCGCTACAGTCACCGTTGGTGATGTTGGCTTTGTCAGACATGATCGCAATTGCGGCATCTTTCATTTTGGAGACACCAGCAGCTACGGATGAGCCTGGAGTACCTAGCGCGAGGTAAGTTTCGCGTAAACCATTCAAACAACGATCGTCTAGTACAGATGCGTCGCCTGCGAAGATCGCGTAAGTAACATAGCGCAAGATGATTTCCATGTCGCGTAGACAAGCTGCCATCCGGCGGCTGGTGTAAGCGTTTCCACCTGGAGCGATCAGGTTTGGCTGATCGGCAAATAGGCTTCTGGCTGCATTTGCAACGATCGTGGAGGAGTTGCTGGTGATCCGGTTGACGGTATCCATGCGTTTGTTGCCGTCAGCTACCATTGCAGCTAATGCATCTAATTGTCCAGTGCTGAGGTATTGACCTTGAGCATCTGCTTGTGCAACAACTTTAGAGAATCCGTCTAACATATATTTAATCCTTTTATCTGTTTAATAGTTTTGGTGTCAAATTTATATACTGGGGTTGCACCCTGCGGGTAACACAGTCGATAAATTCGGGAGAACTCTCATATCAATATGAGAGCCGGACAAGTCTAACTCTATTTTTCACAGAGCCGATCTCACATAACTAATATTAACTATTATGTTGAGTTTATACAATGTTATGTGAACCCTTTTTCAGTTCTTCCTCATTTTCGTCACAAACGTTAACATTCGCCCAGAATCATGCTTTAGAGCGAATGAGTGACACGATCGCACCGCCGCTTGCGGGTTATTCTACAGAAAGATTTTAGCTTTTGACCAATTTCCGCTCCAAGTCAAACAAAAAGCCGTGGATGTATTCCTCTGTCCACTCTTCACCGTAGAATCTCTTCAGCATCCCTCTTGCCGGATCTTTTTCGGAACGATATCGCACATACCGCAATTGTGCTTGCTTAATCTCTTCTAATCGCTGTGGATCGGTAATCGGCTCGGCTCGATCGACAAAATCTAGATAAGCTCCGAGATAATCCTTGAATGCGCCAAATACATGCGTCTCAACTGCTACTGTCTCCGAAGGACGAGTCCAGAGGAAGGCTGGCGAGAAAAATGCTTTGGCTTCTTCAGGAAAGTCACCACCCCAAGGCAAATGAGCTTGGTATTCCTGAAACATCGGCAAAATCGGCGTGGTGTAACGCTCTTGATAGGCTGGCTCATTCCAGAATAATGGTTGCATATCGATCGCGATCAAATGTCCGCCTGGAAGAGTAACTAAATCTGCCCCAAAGAAGGGTAAGTCGTAGTTGAGGTTGGGGAAAATCACAAAATTGAGGACTTGCAGGGATTGCCCACCTTGAACGTGTGCAGCTCGAATTTGGCGCAGTTTAGGAGACTGAAATCCATAGCTAGTAGTGATGACTTCTGATTGCTTATCACCTTTACCCGTGATGGCACTATTGCGATCGAACCCAGTTGGAATGGGATAATCACTGATATCTAGTCGTGACTTGATATATTCGATGCCGTAGTCAAGGAATGGTTGGTAGAGGGTCATTTTTAAGGCTTTAGGCTTTGGGGATTAGGCTTTAGGTTTGGAACTAGATGTTGGGCTTTGGGCTTCGGTCTTATCTGCTAGATTGTTTCAATAGATAGAACTCTTGCAAATTTTCTAATCTTGACCTAAAGCCCAAAACCTAAAGCCCAACGCCTAAACAACAGCCAGAGGCACAGAGTCCTCAAACAAGAATTCATGCAGGAAGCGTTCTGACCATTCGGGTCCAAAGTAGCTGCTAAATAATCCTGAAGCGGGGTCGCGTTCGGCACTGTAGCAATCGTAATCTTTTTGCGCTTTGGCAATGCGGCGGATATCAGCAGGATCTGTGAGGGGTTCGGCTCGATCGATCATCTGCCAGTATAGATCTAGATAATCCTTGAATGCTGCTAGTAATCTCGTTGAGACGGTTTCGGGGTCTGTCTTGGCAAACAGTAAATACTTGGAGAAATATTGGTTGGAATCGTAAAATTTCATCTCCAAATCTTGGGATAGATCTGGGTAACGATCGTGCAGAAATTTCAACGGTTCGATATGCTTTTTCTGATACGCTTCATCCTGGAATAGGGGCTGAAAATCTAGTACCACTAGATTCTTGACTTTACCAAATGAGAGAAAGTCCAATCCTAACAAGGGTAAATCGTAGTGATGATCGGGATAAATTACGCAGTTGAAAATTTGGGAACTAGCACCAGCATCAATGTATGTGTACCTGATTTTGCGTAGCTGGGGACACTGATAAGACCAGCTTTGAATCGTTGCTGGGCTTTTGCCGCGTTCGCTGACATTTAATTCCAAACCAGTTGGAATCGATCGCTGCTGTAAGTCAAATTTGGCTGTCAGTTCGCGTTCTAAGTGGTTTAAAAATGGCTTGTACATGAAGCTTGGCTCCGATCGATCTCCCCTACGATAGCAGGATTTTTAGGTTGGTCGATCGGGTTTCTGAAGACAAGGCAACAATTTGTAATGATCCAGGCTTGGGATTTTCGGCTTTAAGCTTTAGGGCAGGATGAGGTTTTAGGCTCGATCTCGATCGATATTAGACCTCTTTCGTGAATCCAGGATTGCTCATATTTCGATCGGTGACTTAGAATCCAAAAGCCCTATTGCTAATAACTAACAACTAGTAACTAACAACTAAAACACCATGATTTGATATTCGTGCAAGAGGTCTATTATTTACGTTTAAATGAAAAAAGGTTGCTGCCGAATAGAGGTAAGCAGGCACCAAGAATGAAGCCGAGTGCGACTGCGCCAGCTAATACCAGTCCCCACGGGAGATCGATCGATTTCCAGGTTGCAAAGTTGATGCTGACTAAGCTAGCATTTTGGACTGAAATTAATGCGATTACAGCAATCCATATGGCAGCTATCACCGAAACAGTTAAGTTAACCATAAATGTCCAAAGGATAAAAGTAATCAGGAGATCGGACATGGGTTGACATCATGTTTTACCCACTGTCCGATCCCTAAAGCCTAAAACCTAGAGCCTAAAGTCTACTTCAAAGCTTCGATCGCAGTTTCCATTGTCGTCGCTAGTTTAGTCAACTCCTCTGCTGAATGAGTCTCTAGATAAACCCGAATCAATGGTTCGGTACCAGAGGCGCGGAGTAGCACCCAGCCACCATCGGCGAGATAGAATTTGACCCCATCCTTTCGTCCAACTTCTTTGACTTCGATTCCGGCAATACTCGTGGGAGGATTTTCGGTATAGGTTTTCATTACAGCTAGCTTGTGAGCATTATCTAGATGTAAGTCCAGGCGACGGTTGAATAATGGCCCACCCGCTTCAGCGATGACTTCGGCGACCATTTGGCTCAATGGTTTGCCTTCGTAAGCGATCGCTTCGGCAATCAGCATATCAGCCAGAATACCGTCTTTTTCGGGAATGTGGCCGATGACGCTCAAACCACCAGATTCTTCACCACCGATCAGTACGGGGATGAGCCGCATCTGTTCGCCGATATATTTGAAGCCGACGGCGGTTTCAATTAATGGCACACCATGCTTGGCTGCAAAGTTGTCTAGCAGGTGGGTAGTTGCCACTGTGCGGACGATCGCGCCCGTTTTGCCCTTATTCTTAATTAAGTGCTTTGCCAGTACCAACAGGACGGTATTTGGCGTGAGCATATTCCCTAGCTCATCGACGATGCCAAATCTATCTGCGTCGCCATCTGTTGCGACACCGAGATCGGCTTTATCTTTCTGGACAGCAGCAATTAGTTCGCCCAAGAGTTCCGCTTTGGGTTCGGGCATACCACCACCGAATAGTACATCCCGCTGCATGTGGAAGGTTTCAGTTTCACAACCGCAATGGAGCAATACTTTGTCCAAATATCCGCGCGAGGTGGAATACATCGCATCAAACTTGACTTTGAGCTTTGCCGATCGAATCCGATCGACATCGAGTAGGGTGTAGATAAATTTAAAGTATTCTGGCTGCGGATCGAAGGTGCTAATCTTATCGCTATTCTTCTTCATTGGTGGCGCGTCACTGGCACCATCTAGATTAGCAACGATCGTATCCGTGATCGCCAAGGTTGCTGGCCCTGCATAGTCAGGGATATACTTAATCCCACAGTAAGCAGCCGGATTGTGACTGGCGGTAAACATCAGCGCACCCGCCGAGTTGAGATGCCGAGCATTATAAGCAATTACTGGAGTCGGACAATCTCGATCGACAATTTTCACCGTCCAGCCCAGATCTGCGAGAACTTCTGCCGCAGTATGGGCAAACTCATCCGCCAAAAACCTCGGATCGTAAGCGACTAACACTGGCCGATCCTGACTGTAAGCCGTGCTGAGGTATGCGGCGATTGCTCTTGTCACCTTACATACATTAGCAAAGGTAAAATCCTCGGCGATAATTCCCCGCCATCCATCAGTCCCAAACTTAATTTGATGCGTACTGCTACCTGCGCTCATCGTTGACTGCCTTCTCTAGCTGATATTTCTGCTGTCCTAAGCCTATCATACGCAGGGATCCAGAATTGGTATTCTAGCTGTCTAAGCGGGGTTTGATTGCGCCAAGCGCACGCTCCACGAACGAGCTTTTACGACTAGCTACTTATTACTAGCTAATTGAAACTTACTTTTTGGCTTTTTTTGGCTTGAGATTGGTACTCAAAAATCCGGTTGTCATCATCCAAGCTTCGGCGGCTGCTTCAGGTGAGAAACTATCTCGTCTGTCACTCATAAACCCATGTCCGGCATTAGGAAAAAGATTGAGGATGTAACGTTTTTTCGCCTTGGATAATGCAGTTGCAACTCGACCATGCTCTTCAGCCGCAATCAGTTGGTCTTCACTACCATACATCAACATGATGGGTGACTGGATGGCGGGAACTCGATCGAGTAGTGATTTTTGCCCCAATGGATTGCCAGCCGCAGCATCGATACCACCACCATAGAAAGAGATTGCTGCTCTGAGCTTGGTGGGATAAGTAGCATTAGCTAAGAATGCATATCTGCCGCCCATACAGAAGCCAATTACGCCAATTCCACTGGTATTAAGTTCTGGCTTGCCTGCCAAAAATTCGATGCTTTTACCCACATCGCCCATGATGGCATCATCATTGAGAGATTTTAATTTGGCGATTGCGCCAGGAGTATCGGTATAAGCATAAGTAGTTCCCCGATAAAAGTCTGGTGCAAGTGCGGCAAAGCCAGACTGAGCCAATCGATCGCAGATACTTTTGCACCATTGATTTAGTCCAAAAGCTTCCATCAATACAATCACTGCCGGAAATTTGCCCGTGCCAGTTGGGGTCACATAATAACCTGGTAAATCCTTAGTAATCTGGATATTTTTACCGAGGGTAGCGGCTGGTTTCGCTACAGGCGCAGCGATCTTAGCATCTGGCTGTTTGGCGATACTCAGCCCTGCACTAGCAGCGATTGCGGCTGTAGCGATGCTGGATGCTCCAAGTAATATATTCCGTCGTTTCATTGGTTGCTGTTTATTGTCGATCGAGTGTTAGTCCTCAACTATAGCAATCTTCAGTTAACACATACTCAAAGTAATAGTTATCATGCGTAGATCCTTACCCCACCCAACTTCCCCTTGGAAAGGGGAGGAGCTAGGTTATCTTTACAATACTCCGGACACCTTTTGAGAAGAAAAATGGTCGAGGGCAACAAAAAAGCAATTCATCGCTTAAAGTACAAGTAGAAACCAAGTACGAGATGAATTGCTCTATGGATATTGTACAGAACCTGCTTACAAAAGTGGGTAATTTAGCAAACCGCAACGCCAGTTCTTAGCCAGCCTATTTGTGAC
>JANXVE010000067.1 GCA_025351825.1 Chamaesiphon sp. 341R_metabat_111
CAAAATGTGTCTCTATCAATGCTGCTGGGCTAGTGGCTGTAGTCATGGAATAAATCTCAATGATTCAATCAATTCTCCTACTTCAACACATTCCCGATTTTCTATCTGTCATTTGTTAAGAAACATGTGCGGGTGCCCTGAGTCGCAAGCTGCATTTTTATGAGCAGTATGGGGTAGAAGAGTATTATATTTACGATCCCGATCGAATTGATTTTACAGGTTGGATTCGTAATGCCGATCGACCGATCGCGATCGAAAATGCCGACAACTGGAGTAGTCCCAGATTAGGAATTCGATTTGAAATGCAGCCGGATACATTGGTTGTATACTATCCTGACGATCGACCATTCTCAAGTTTTGTTGAACTAGATCGACAGCGGCAACAAGCTGAACAAAAAGCTGAAAGATTAGCCGCTGAATTGCGAGAACTAGGTATCGATCCCGACAGTTTGTAATTTATTTCCGCAAACATCTATCGCAGTTTCTACACCGCCAGCTTCGATCTTTCGGCTTGCAGCCAAACGCAGTAAGTAAGTACTCCCAGCGACATCCAGGATACTTGATATAGGTGGGAACGGCGTGAAATAGTGATTGTTGCTGTGCTTTGATCGATCGCCAATCAGGGCTTTTCCCTGTACTAGATCGACGATAATCAAATGGTGTTTCCCAGACTAATTCATTGACGCTGTGTAATAGAGATAACGCGATCGAACTCTGAGGAAATCTAGTCTCAATCTCGCTGACATCTCCACTGAGAGGAAGTTGTTTAGCCAAGGCTGTGGCTAGATCGTAATATCGATCGATACTCTCAGTAAAGAACTTCGATCGCTGTCGATCTTCGGGATATAGTAAACCAGTCTGTTCGCAGACTAGTAATAACGCTTCCGCAGGTTTGCCATCTCGTCCCGCGCGACCGATTTCTTGGATATATTCAGCCAATAGTACTGGGGGATGAAAGTGGGCAATCCAGCGCACATTTGCTTTATTAATGCCCATGCCAAAGGCGCAAGTACAAACCACATATTGGAGCTTGCCGCTCAACCACTCGCCTTCAACTCGCCGCCGCGCTTGGGGACTCAACCCCGCGTGATAGGCGGCTGTTTTGTCACCTCGTGCTGATAACCAAGCAGCTAATTCTTCGCTGGTATCACGGGTGCGAACGTAAACTAGTCCTGACTGGTTCGGGTATTTGTCGATGAATTTAGTTAGTTGCGCTTTTCGACCCCGTGGAGTCCAGATCTGTTTGACTGATAGCTTGAGATTCTCGCGGAGGGGATTGAGGATAAACTCGGCTGGATTCTCTAGCTGCAAGACTCGCTTAATTGTTTGCTGTGAAAGGGGATCAGCGGTCGCTGTGAAGGCGGCGATCGAGATTTTGGTACCCAGCGGCTTGTGTTGAATCAAGGTGGCGCGAATCACTCCCAAGCGTCTGTAGCTGGGACGAAAGGTTTCACCCCAGTGAACGAGACAATGAGCTTCATCGAGGATAATGCGATCGATCTTCAGTTCTGGCGCACACAATCTCGACCAAACTGGCGTGGTCAGAAGAGTTTCGGGAGAAAGATAGAGCAGTTTTAGCTGCTGCTGTTCTAAAGCTTGAAGCGTCTGTTTGCGCTTGGCTGCGGGAATTTCGCTGTGGAGTAAGCCAGCGGCTAATCCTTTTTCGGTCAGTTCCTGCACTTGATTTTCCATCAAGGCAACTAGGGGGGAAACTACGAGAGTTACTCCAGTGCTTAATAGTGCTGGGAGCTGGAAGCAGAGAGATTTACCGCCGCCTGTGGGCATGATAATTAGGGCATCTCGATCGTCGAGTAGGCATTCGATGATTTCGCCTTGGGGCGATCTGAGTTCATCGTAGCCCCAAACCTGTTTTAGTGTCGATCTAATTCGATCCATACAAAACGCTAGATCCTACGCCAATGCATAAATACTATTGCTGCCATAACCCCAGGGTGCCCATGAAGGGCACCCCTACACAAGTTACCTGTAGGGGTGCCCTTCATGGGTACCCTAGATTTACGCTGATTACTTGCTATTTACCAACTCAACTCGATCGCGTTCGGGCAGCTTCCACACCTTGCCATCGAGAGCCATCTGCTCGATCAATGTGGCTAGGCGCAAGGCTTTGAGTGCTTGTTCGCCACCAACAGAAGGTTCATTACCGCATCTCACACAGTTGACAAAATGCTCTAATTCTGCATACAGTGGCTCGATATTTTTGACATAGACTTTCTCAATTAATCCATCCTGACGGTACAAGCCTTGGTGATACTCGTTCAGGAGATCGGCATTATGGCGGTGGATCGAGATTTCGTTGCTGAGGAAATTGGCTTCGGTTAATGATTGGCGGCAGTGAGCGGCAATCAGGCGGGTTTTGCGGTGGGTGACTTTGCTGGCTGTCAGAGTGGCGACAATACCATTTGCAAAGCCGAGCGTCGCTGTCACGTAGTCCAGATATTTGGATTCAGGACATCTACTCCCGCTAGCTGTCAAGCCAACTACTGGCGCACCAGCTAGTTCCATCAATAAGTCGATGTCATGAATCATCAGATCGAGGACGACGGAGACATCATTGGCGCGGTTGGAATAGGGACTCATGCGGTGCGCTTCCAGAGCCAGAACTTTCTCAGTTTTGAGGACTTGGCTGAGTTCTTGGAAGACGGGGTTGAAGCGTTCGATGTGTCCGACTTGAAGGATGCACTGAGACTCCGCCGCCGCATTGACTAGAGCTTCGGCTTCAGCGATCGTCGCTGCGATCGGTTTCTCGATGAGCACATGAATTCCGGCTTGGAGACAAGCGATCCCGACCTCGTAGTGCAGCCTAGTGGGGACAGCGATACAGACAGCATCGACTTGCGAGATCAGGTCGCGATAATCTTCATAAAATCTAGCTTTGTACTTGCTAGCAGCTTCCAAACCCTGCTCGACATTGACATCAGCGATACCAACCAGTTGGACATTTTTGAGTAGGCTTAATACTCGTGCATGGTGTTGTCCCATATTGCCGATGCCGATTAGCCCTACTCTCAACGGCTGAGGCGAACTCGACTGAATGCTTGTGTCTGATTTTCTGGTTGACATACTATTTTTCACTCTAAAATCTACTCCTCCACCACTGCGATAAGTCCGATACTATCACGGCATCATGATTGTAAAGAACCAAAAAGTTTTGTTTATGTTCCTAAGGATTAATTTTTTCTAGTTATGGGAAGTTTACAGCTTAGAAGTCAGTCAATCTACTGATGTCGAATCAATGAATTTGCGATAGACCATAAAAGTTAGAATATAAGCTAACTATTTCTGTTTAGATCCTTCATCCTTTAACCGTTGTGAAAGCAGTTATTCTCCTCTCAGGTGGTTTAGATTCTTCGACGGTATTGTATCTGGCAAAAAGTGAAGGTTACGATTGTTATGCCCTCTCTTTTGACTATCAACAACGCCATCGGCGTGAATTGACAGCAGCGAAGACGATCGCCACGGCAGTTGGAGTCACTGCCCATCAGGTGGTGAGCTTCGATCTGAGCTTGTGGGGCGGTTCTGCGCTGACCGATCGCCAGATCGATTTACCTCAAGATCGCGCACTCTCTGCAATGTCAGAATCTATTCCCGTGACCTATGTTCCCGCCCGCAATACGATCTTTTTGAGTTTTGCCCTCGCTTATGCGGAAGCGATCGCCGCAAATAGGGTTTACATTGGGGTCAATGCACTGGACTACTCTGGCTATCCAGACTGTCGTGGCGACTATATCGATGCGATGCGATCGGTATTCCGATTGGGTACCAAGCAAGGTAGAGAGGGCGATCCGATCGAAATCATCACACCACTAATCGATCTCAAGAAGACCGAGATTATTCAGCTTGGTAATAAGCTGGGTGTACCCTGGCAGCAAACCTGGTCTTGCTATTCAGGTGATGAAGTTCCTTGCGGTACTTGTGATTCCTGTTTGCTTAGGTTAGCGGCTTTTAAGGAGTTAGGTTTGGTGGATCCGGCGATGGTTGGTTAGTTAGGTAGTGTGTTGCGGAGATCTTTACCCCACCTCAGTCCTCCCCTTGGAAAGGCTACCGTGTATACACAAGTCGAGAATCTGGTGAATACTCGATCGATTCGCCCCCCAGCCCCCAATTCTGGGGGAGCCAATCTCTGGAAAGTCCCCCAGAATTGGGGGATTTAGGGGGCAATTAACCTAGAAACGAA
>JANXVE010000087.1 GCA_025351825.1 Chamaesiphon sp. 341R_metabat_111
TTAATCTTGAGATAATCATCATCCATCTTCGCGCCACTAGGTTGGAGTGCTGCTAGAGCCTGGGGTAGCACCATATTCCGACGGTGATTACCGATCCGAATATTTAGCTCATCACCAGTTTTATTGAGTTGAATTTGATCCTTGGCAATTCCTGGCAGATACAATTCAAGACTGTACTGGCTATTGCCTTCTTGGACGATTCTCGTCGTCGTTTCTTTATAGTAAACTTGGCTGGGATCTTCTCCAGCATAGAGCGTATCCTTCAATCGATCGAGTGCTTCGAGTCCACACAGCTCTTCCGTATACAATGGTACTTCCTTGACAGGCAGCGGATGAAAATCTTCGTGAATTTCTAGGCGATATTTCTCTTGATTTTCCTTCCACGTTTTGAAGAATGGATCCGTTACAGTTTCGGGAATAATCCGGTTGGCAATCACCATATCTGTCGAAACATTGTACAAACTCAGATAGGCGTGAGCGCGCAGGGATTCCTTGATCACCATCTTCTCTGGATTTGTCACCAATCGTACTGACGAGACAGTATTGTCCATCAAAATCTTTTGTAAAGCTTCGATCTGCTCGTAAAATTCATAAGGTGCATCCATCACCTCTTTATTGGGCAACGAGAACCCCGCAATTGGTCGAAAGAATGGCTCTACTAGGGGTCTAAGTGCTACTGAAACAGCCTGTAACGGCTTGTAGAACTTCCGCATGTACCAACCACCAACTTCCGGCAAACTCAACAATCTCAGCGCAGTTCCTGTCGGTGCTGAGTCGATAATCAGCACATCATAAATCCCTTCATCAAAATGCCGTTTCATCCGTACCAGTCCAAAAATCTCATCCATCCCTGGTAAGATTGCCAATTCCTCAGCTTGAACCCCTTCCATGCCTCGTGCTTGAAGCACATCGGTAATATATCGCTTGACTGCGCCCCAGTTACCTTCTAGCTCCTTGAGCGCGTCCAATTCCGCCCCCCATAAATTGGGACGAACTTCACGCGGTTCGTGCCCCATCTCCATATCAAAACTATCAGCTAGAGAGTGAGCGGGATCGGTACTGAGCACCAGCGTCCGATGACCTAATTCGGCGCACCGCAATCCAGTTGCCGCCGCGACGGAAGTTTTCCCGACACCACCTTTACCAGTCATCAAAATTAAACGCATATTCTCTCTATTCTATTCGAGTAATCTGTGGCGCAGCCTCTCAATGAAAGGATCGCTAATATCGATCTTAGCGGTTTTTTTGCGAACGGGGTATTCAGCATCAGTGTGGGAATGTTACTGTGTTGGGTAATTCCCGCGATCGTGCATTCGCCAATCATGAGCAATCCTGAGCCAACCATCAATTCACCCGCATCAGCATCTCTAGACTTGGATCGTGCTAGAGCGAGTCTCAAGCAGAGTTTAGATCGATATGCTGCCACACAGGTGGGGGAAGTTTCGCCCAGCTTACAGAGCGATTTAGACACATTAGCGCACACCCTAGCCAAGCTGGAGCAGACTAACTACAGTATCGCAGTGTTTGGGATGGTCAGTCGGGGCAAATCAGCGGTGCTAAATGCCTTAATGGGCGAGAAAGTGCTCGAAACAGGGCCGCTGAATGGGGTGACACGATTTCCAAGATCGGTACGGTGGTCGCCTGATGGAATCATTCAAATCGATTTAATTGATACGCCTGGACTGGATGAAATTGACGGGGAAGCACGCGCTCAAATGGCAGCGGAAGTTGTTCGCCAAGCAGATTTAATTTTGTTTGTTATTGCAGGTGATATTACCCAGTTAGAATATCAATCTCTGTGTGAATTGCGACAAGCTCAAAAACCACTATTACTAGTATTTAACAAGTCCGATCTCTATCCCGAAATCGAGCAACAAGTTATCTATCAACAATTGCAAAATTTGAGTGGTGGCAGTGCCAGTGATGAACTATTGCAGCGATTATTGTCGGCAGATGAAGTTGTGATGATTGCCGCAGATCCCACTCCGTTACAAGTGCGGATCGAATATGCCGATGGCACAAAAAAATCTGAATGGGAAAAACCTGCACCCCAGATTGAACCACTCAAAGCTAAAATTCAAGAATTATTAACACGCGAAGGTCGATCTCTATTAGCTATCAATGCCCTAGTTCAAGCTCGATCGGCTGAATCGAATTTAGCTAAGAGTACATTAGCAAATATGAAGTCAGAAGCAAATACTTTGGTGTGGAAATTTGCTCGATACAAAGCAATTGCCGTAGCAGCAAACCCGATCGCCGTATTCGATATATTGGGTGGTGTGTTGATAGATTTGTGGTTGATTCGATCGCTAGCCAAGCTCTACAATCTCCCGATGACCAATTATGAGCTGACTAAACTATTGAATGGCATTATCTTTAGTAGTGCTAGTTTATTATTAGGAGAATTAGCAACTGGCATCGTCTTTGGAGTTGGTAAAACAGCAGCACTTATTATTGGTTCTAGTGTAAATGTAACCGCAATCCCTGGCTATCTCGGAGCAGGTGCAGTCCAAGGCTCGATCGCAGGTTACGGCGCGTACATGGTCGGAAAAGCTGCCCAAACTTATCTCGAAGCAGGTTGTACCTGGGGACAATTGGGTGCAAATACAGTGATTAAGGAGATCCTCGATCGAGTCGATGATGCCACCATTATTTCACGATTGCGGGATGAATTATTACCTAAGTCCATACCTGAAAATTCGCAAACTTCCGAAGAGTAGTCGAATTTATATATGAAAGTATTTTCTGCTCGATCGAGTTGCAAAAACAAAGGTTCTATTACTGATTAGAAACCATACAGAGCAATCATTATCATCACTTCATAGTCTGAAGTTCCTGGGAGATCGACCTGCGAAGGCAGTGCTTCGCTATCGAATCTTGATACAATGAGAGCGAGAGAAATTCTGAATACGCATTCAAAGCAATGACGCACTCCCAGATTTTATAGCAAAAGCCAAGAGTGTTAGGACGTTTCCCCAATTAGTCTGAATGGCGGACTTGGCATCACAAGCGGCGATTGAAATCTCCGCGTCCTAACAGCCCTGGCGGTTGCTATAGAAGCAATTCGACTCATGCCCACGCTCGAACAGCTAGAGATCGTAGAATTTACGTTGGGATTAATGCGTGCAGACATCACCAAAGATAGCAATCTCCAACCAGTACAACAATTGAGTTTAGCTGCGGCGGCTGAAGTAATGCGCGATTTCTATGTAGAGGGTAGTAACCTCGCTGAATTTAGCGATCGATCTCCTGATGATTTCTATGAGTATGAAAACTATGCTTAGGGGTCAAGTTTGGCTATACAGTGCCGATCCGACTGTCGGTGATGAGATTGGTAAAACTCGTCCGGCTGTAATTGTTAGTAGCAATGAGATGGGAACTTTGCGACTGAAAGTTATCGCACCTGTGACGGGCTGGAATGAAGTCTTTGACTCCGTGGTATGGATGGTGAAAATCGATCCGAACAGTGACAATGGTTTGAGAAAGAGATCGGCTATCGACACTTTTCAAGTGCACTCGGTTTCTCAGCAACGGTTAATTAAGCAAGTTAGAAAATAAATATTATTGCTGATTAAAAACATCGAGATGCTGTAGCAACGAAATTTGTTCTGAGACTAATGCCACATTAGAAAATATTTTAAAATCTTTACAGTCATTGAAAGGGATAAATGTATCTTTATAGACTGCTTGAACAATTGAATGTGTGAAATCGTAAGGATTCTTCAACTTATCTTCGAGCTTGTTAGATCTTATGAAATATATAATCCATGAAATCAAGTAACTTTAGTTGTAATTGCTCAACTGGGGGAGGTTGACAAAAACGGGAAAACCGATAGAGTAACGGTATGAAGGAACTTCCAGACATCAAAGAACTAGATGCAGAGGCAAAAGATGCCTTGATAGTTGCGCTGTGGGAAGAAATCCAGAAATTAAGACAACAGGTCAAGAAGCCAAAGAAGACATCGAAGAATTCCAGCTTGCCACCAGCAAAAGGATTTAAAGCACAAGTCAAAAATCCAGACAAAGCAAGTGAGTCAAAAAGAGCAGGGAGCATCGGAAGAGAAGGAGGTGGCCGCCTACTGAGTGAAAATCCAGACCAAATCATCACAGCACAAGTAAATAGTTGCCAAGAATGTGGAACAAAGCTCGGAGAGTCATTGCAGCAGTTAATCCAACGCTATGACAAGATAGATATCCCACCGATTCAGCCAGTGGTAACGAGAGTAGAAAGATATGGTTGTACTTGCCCAGGATGTGGACACAAACAAATTGCCGCCGTACCAGTTGGGATGGAACCAGGTAGCCCATTTGGGCCGAGAATTGCGGCATTGGTGACAACGATGAGATATGGTCATGGCATTAGCTATAGCCGGATGCAGCAAATGCTCAGAGAAGTGTTTGGGTTAGAGATGTCCGAAGGAGCAATTGCCAACTTATTATCAAGAGTTAAAGAGCAATTACAATCGTCTGTAGATGGAATTATGCAGAGGTTAAGAAGTTCACGACTAGTGTGCAGCGATGAAACCAGTGCAAGAGTAAATGGTAAAAATCAATGGGAGTGGGTCTTTCAAAATGACCAGGTGTGCTTGCATGTGATTCGCCCATCTCGGGGAGGAGATGTGATTCGAGAGGTGATGGCCGAACATCGCCCGAAAGTATGGGTGTCGGATTTGTTTAGTGCCCAAAAGACACACCCAGCCGAGGATTGGCAAGTGTGCTTGGCACACCAATTGCGAGATTGTCAGTATGGGATTGATGCTGGTGATGAGATTTTCGCCCCCATCATGAAGCGGATTCTACTCAGAGCTTTTGTCATCCATCGTCGTTGGTCAGAATTAGCTGTATCCACTCAGTATCAGTATCGATTGAGGCTGAGCCGTGAATTGTCCCAAGCTTTAGCTTTATCTCCTCTTCAAGCCGATGGTGTTCGACTGCAAAACCGTTATCGAGATTTACGAGAGCATCTATTTTTATTCCTCGAAGACTCAACAATTCCACCTACCAATAACAGCAGCGAACAAGCACTCCGTTGGAGTGTGATTTTTCGGAAAGTCACTAATGGTTTCCGCTCCGACTGGGGGCGGGATCTGTTTGCTGCTGTTCGGTCAATTGTTAATACTGGCAAGCGACAAGGTTTATCCGCTTTTGAATCGATTCTTACTGCCTTAAACCCCTTGGAATCCTTATTTCCTCTGAGTTGAGCAATTACAAAAATAGTTCACTACAGTCAATGGACTTACGAGGATCTTGAGCAGGTCTTAACTGAGAATCATGCTGATGTTAAAGCTTTATACCCTTGGGGTGAATCTGTAGAATTTAACGAAGCTCCACATTCACTTATTTAAGCAATAGATTAAGTTGTAGAGTGAGTATTACCCACTTTACTTTGTGGCTCTTACCTACTTATTTTGGCAAATTTTGTCGTTTACCCATAGTTTCAGGATCGTCAGATCGTAAATATTTCATCGCAAATTTTGTAATCAGCAAATACCAACCTTTATCTGTCAATGAATGTCTTCGATATATACTTTGTTCCTGAATTTTCGCAATCATTCGCTTTCGCGGCAATGTCATGGGATGGCTTAAATCAACAACCCATTCATCTCCTGTCAGGCATTTACCGAGGAAGAGAAAATCAAAAACAATGTTTTTAGAGATATCATTATAAGCACTGAGTCCCTTCAAATCGTCTAGCATAAAGCAAGGGCAAAGAACAATGTTCTCTTTTCTGTCCAGATCGCAGGTACTATTCATAATCATTCCAGGAGCTTCAAAGAAAACTGGTTCGCCTTCTTCAGACCAATCTATAAAAGGAATAGGATCGAGAATATCTCCTTGTGACCACTCTGGCAAAGGATCTCTAACTGTTTGGATTACCCCAATATTCTCTATATAAAACTGTTGGAGAGCCTGTTCAGGCTCTCTAGGAGAAGAGCCAGGTAAGATTGGAAACGCTTCATTAAAGTATTGAAATAGTAGTTCTTCAAGTGAAATACCTGCCATGTTTCTAGAAACGTGGAATTCCAGGTTGTGATTTGGATAAGATAACTTTTCTTAAAATTTGTGCATCTTCAGATGATAAAGATTTACTTTTACTCTGAAGTTCATCAACAAACGTAGTTATGGCGGATTGTGATAATAGTCTTGTTGCACGAGGAGATTGTATCCCCAGTGTTGTCGCAGAACTAGTACTAATTGGTTGAGGAGGTAAAGTAACAGAAGAGGTTATAATAGTTGCAACAACTGCGACACCTATTCGTGTCGGAAGTTTACTGTACAGGCTACTAGTATAGACGTTGCCAGTTGAAAAATTATTTGTTCCCGCATCTATAAAGGCGGAGCCAGTATCGAATTTTATAGCTGTGTTGAAGGTCATATTCTTACCTCTTTTTCACTTTCGGAAATAAGTGTTTGGAATTTATCCCAAATAATATCATGGGCCTTGCTTGCCCAACTTGAAATCGCGGAAACATTCCATGATTCTTGGGATAAATTTAGTGATACATCTAAATCTAATATTAAATCTTTTGATGCTGCTATGAACTGTATGTTTAGGCCCATCAATGTTCCTTCTTCATCAATTTTATTAACTTCTTGAATTTGAAGTACCTGAGTTTTAGAAACATCCATATTGCTAAATGGAAGATTAATATTTAAAACTGCTGCTGGATTCTCAACACCAGGAAATCTATTGATATAACGTAACCCTAATTTAGTTAAATTTGATAAGTCAACAAAGCTTTCAGCAGCAATTAATATTTTTTCAATATTGTCTGAAAAAGTGGGAAAGCCCTTGTAATTGATAGAGTTAATACTTATGACATCGCTTCCAGTTTGAAACAGCAAAGACTGGTCTTGCGAAATGAAACGATGTTTAACTAATCCTGCCAATTCAATAATCTCAGGAATATCAACGACCTGAAGCTTTTGAGTTGTGGGAAAGTATTGCTTCTGAGACATTGCCATGCCTCCAGCAAAAAGTGCGTAATCGCCGATGGAAGGAAAGCGGATCTCAAAAACAGCTTCCTGCAATGGAGCATTACGCCAAGGTTTATGATTTTTCACGATCTCTAACCATTGCAATGTTATTAGGTGGTGATATATCTAGTTTAATCGATCTTTACCGCTAACTTAACGAGTCATCATCAATCTCAGCTATTGTACCCAATCTCATCTCGAATAGTAACAACTGGAGCAAGAAGAATTCACATCATCGATACCATTAGCCCACAATACCCTACGCCGAAGTCTTGAGATTGATGCCCAATACCTGAGTATAAGCTCCCCGTGCTTGGGTTACGCCGATCGTCCTGTCGGCAGCTTCAATCATCGGGCGACGCAGACTCACTACTAGAAACTGGGCTTGATTGGCTTGCTTGCGAATCATCTTCGACAGGCGTTCCACATTCGCTCCATCGAGGAACATATCTACCTCATCGAAGGCATAGAAGGGCGATGGGCGGTAGCGTTGGAGGGCGAAGATAAAACTGAGGGCGGTGAGAGATTTCTCGCCCCCAGACATCGAAGAGAGGCGTTGGACGGGTTTACCTTTGGGGTGGGCGACGAGGTTTAAACCACCAGCGAAGGGGTTGGCGGCATCTTCTAATTGGAGAAAGCCGTCACCGTCAGAGAGTTCGGCGAAGATATCTTGGAAGTTGAGGTTGACGGCATCAAAGGCTTCGCTAAAGGCTTGGAAGCGCAGGGTGGTGAAGTTTTCAATCCGGAGCAGGAGTTCCATGCTTTCGGCTTCGAGGGTACCGAGTTTGTCGCTGAGTTCTTGGAGGCGGTTGTTGGTTTCTTCGTAAGCTTCGAGGGCGAGCATATTGACGGGTTCCATTCCTTCCATCCGCTTTTGGAGCAGGCGGATTTGAGACTGGAGGGAGGCGAGATATTCGTCGGTTTGGGATTCGGGTGGGAGTTCGGGCAGTTCGGCGGGGAGTTCGGTGCGCTGGGTGGCAATTTGAACGATGAGGTTATCGATTTCGGTTTGGCGTTGTTGTTGGAGTTGGGTGAGTTTTTGCTGCTCCCACTGGAGTTCTTGGAGGTTGAGCTGGAGTTGGCGCAGTTTGGCTTCGGCTTTGTCGCGATCTTGTTTGTCGGTGCCGAGTTCTTTGTCGAGGATGACTAGGGATGCTTTGGTGGCGGTGATGCCGTCATTAATTACGGTGATTTTAGTTTGAATATCGGTGAGTTTTCGATCGAGTCCCCCAATCTGTTCGATATATTCACTGGTACGGCGTTGATTTTCAGAGATTTTTGCGGTGAGGATACTGCGTTGCCGATCGATCTCTTGGAGCTGCTGTTCGACGCTGGTGAGGGCTTGTTGACGTTGTTGGAACTGTTGTTCGATCGATTTAATCTCGGTTTGGATCGCTTGCCAATCGCTGTGTACGCCGGATTTTTCGAGTTCGGCGAGTTCGGCGTGGGATCCGGCGAGGGTGGCTTCTTGGGCTGGTAGGGTTTGTTCTAGGGCGGTGAGATCGGTGATGGTTCGATCGAGATCCTGCTGATTTTTGGCAATTTGGCTCTGGAGTTGGGTTTGTTGGTTGGTTAACTGGGTGATTTCTTGCTGATTGCGATCGAAATTGAGTTTGATTTCCCGTTGGTTTTGGCGGGTGTCGGCGACGGCTGTACTTAGTTGGCGCAGTTCGGTGTTGCTCTTATTGACTACTTCGATGCTGACTTGGAGGATCTGTTCGATTTGGGCGAGTCGCTGCTGGAGGGTGCGGACTTCAGCGGATTCACTCGCGTCGGCGGTACCAAAGTGGAGGGTGGATTTATTCGAGACGTTTCCCCCCGTCATCGCGCCGCTGGCTTCGAGCAGTTCGCCGTCAAGGGTGACAATTCGATGTTTGCCAAGTAGGCTCCGCGCTCGATCGAGTCTGTCGAATACTATTGTCCCACCAAATACATAATTAAAGATATCTTCGTACTCGCGATCGAAGTCTACTAAATTAACGGCATAATCGATAAAACCTTGAGTCGATCTGATTGCCGCATTTTCCCGTAATGGCTGCGGATTAATCTTATTTAATGGTAAAAATGTTGCCCGTCCACCACGCTTTTGTTTGAGGATTTCGATCGCGCGAGAAGCCACACCATCATCGGCGACAACTAAGTTACCCAATCTAGCCCCTGCGGAAATTTCTAGAGCTAATTGATAGGCGGGATCGACCTTGCCTAATTGGGCGACTAAGCCATGTACACCAGGGATTTTGGCTTCCTGAATGATTTTGGTCGCGAAGGTACCTTGGGCTTCCTGCTGGACTTGATTCTGGGCTTCTAATTTATCGACTAATCGCTGTTTGTCGCGCTGTTCTTGGAGTAGCCGCTTCTGGGTTTCTAGTTGAGTATCAACGTTAGTTTGAACGGCGGTCAGTTTATTTTCTAATACGGCTAATTCGCCAGTCGATTGCGCGAGTTTATCTTGAAGCTGAGTGACTTTATTTTGATTTCCGATTAGTTCGGGGCTAACGGTTGCCAAGCGATCGCTTTCTTCAGCAATCTTTGCCGTTAACTGACTACGACGTTCGGTGAGTTGCGCTTGAGCTGTCCGCTGTTTACTTAATAACTGAAGTGTGGTTTCAATTTGGCGGGTAACTTGGGTTTGTTCTTCTACCCATGCCGAAGATGCGGACGCGATCGTGCTGGCTTTTTCCTTGGTTGTTTCGAGTTGATATTGCGTCTTATCTCGATCGATCCTCAGCTTGGCTAATTCTGTGGTTTCTAACTGCTTTTGACTACTAGTTAAACCTTTAAATTCTTTCTCATAGTTAGCTAATTGTGTCGCCGATTGCTGTTGACTAGTCTGAGTATTTGCTCGATTTGTAGTTAGCTCTTGCTGCTGTTGAACTAGTTGGCGTTGTTCCGCCTGCTGCGTTGCCAACTCAGCCTGAGTAGCTAATAATTTCTCCTCGCCCAACGCCCGCACACACGCATTCAACCGCTCGACTTCTGTAGTCGTCGTTCCGATCTCCCCTTGCAAATCGACAACTTGTTTATCTAACTCAAGCAGCGCAACCTTACCCTTACCTAAATCTACCTGAATATTAGACTGCTTCTGTTGCAAATTTTGCCATTTCAACACCACTTCTTCGATCGTTTTCTGTTGAAACTCAACCCGCAATCTTTGGTACTTTTCAGCCTTGATTTTATCCTGCGCCAATCTGTCCCGTTGCGCCACCAATTCAGCCGCAACAATATTGCATTTCTCGACCTTTTCCTTCACCTCATCCAGTGTACTCTTAGCTCGATCGATCTTGCGATCGAACGCCGCCACCCCCGCCAACTCATCAATAATCTCTCGCCGCTCCTTGCTATTCATCGAGATGATGCTGGTGACATCCCCCTGCAACACAACGTTGTAACCCTCAGGATAAATCCGCAGCGCATTCAATCGATCGTGCAGCTCCGCGAGATTACAAGCCTCCCCATTGATCGAATAATTCGACGTATAACCACCCTGAGCATTCACCCGCAGCCGTCGCGTCACCACCCACTCACTCGCCAACCTTTCTCTAGGCGGAGCTGGCGACAGACTGCTAATATCCACCACCTTAACTTCCGGTGCAGGCTCATCATTCTCCAGATCGAAAGTCACCGTCACAATCGCTTCAGAGGCACCCTTAGTATTTCGATCGTGATTTACCAAATCCGGCAACCGTTCCGCTCGCATCCCCTTAGAACTAGCCAATCCGAGACAAAATAACAGCGCGTCGAGAATATTCGACTTACCCGAACCATTTGGCCCCGATACTACAGTAAATCCAGGTAAAATCGGGACTTTGGTAGTACCACCGAAAGACTTGAAATGCGACATTTCGACCTGTTTGATATGTACCATAGCTCTAGATGCATCCCTAAGCGGCACAAGTCCGCATTTTCCCAAGTGATTATCTTACCAGACTCTCGCTCATTTGTGGGTTTGAAGGGTTCGATGATGTAGCCTTTTGTTTCAAAAATCGAGTATTAGGGAACACTGATGGTAAGACTAACTATATACTATCGATTATGAATGCCTTCAATAAGCTTCTTTCTCAGTACGTTGGTAAAGCGTTTACCAGACAAATTCAATTTGGTCAATCAATCGGAGATCGAAATTTTAATATTGATATCAAGCAAGGTGTAGTAACATTTGGAAAGGATCTTCAATATCCGATTCAATTGCTAGGTACAGAAGCGGACGGAAATAATTCATGGCTATGGGCTTGGGCTAATGAGGGCAGCAATTTTCCAGCGAATATATTGCAATCTTGCAATGCTTTGCGTAATTTTGGCAATCAGCATAGTATCAAAGAGTTTACAGAGCGCAGCTTTTCAATTGACGTTGCTGATGGACATTCTCTCTCCCTTGCTGCATCAGGATTGAATGATAACTGTTGTTATTACCGCGCTCCTTATTCCGGTGGGGCATTATTTCTTCTAGTGCTCAATGTCCCGAATGAAGTATTTCAATCTGTAGAGGCTGCTAAAGCGATTGAAGTAATTACAGAAGTTATTTCTCATGTTGATGTCGAACATCGGATTATGTGTGAGTCGTTTCTCAATTCACAAGGGTTCACAGTCGAATTATCGAAAGATAAAATTAACGCTATCCGTGACACTGATACAATTAAAATAACATTCGATTCTCAACAGCGAATCGCAGAAATTGGTGGTTCTCTTCATCCACAGTTATCAGCAATTTGATTGTATTTTTGTAAAATGAAAATATGTAGGGGTGGGTTTATGTGATCGATCTCTGTTGTAACGAGAGCCTTGATGCGAACCAGTGCTCACCCACAATTAATATCCAGGTTATTTCTGGCAAGTTATGTCAACAGATTTCTCATTACGTTGATTAAGCAGAAATATTCAGGTTGTTGGTGGGGTTGGGCAGGTTTGAATTAGGTTAATTTCAGGTTTGGATTAGTCGCATAAACCTGCCCCTACGAGTTTGACATTTGCGTCATCATATTAGAGGGAAAATAGATTCGATTGGCTGAACGATCGTAATTTTTTAATTGGATCGATCGTGTCGATCATTTGATTTTGTTGTGTTTTTATGTCTGTATTGAGCAATTTTGGTAGTGGTAGGGGCAATTCATGAATGGCCCCTACCACTACCAAAATTGTGAGGAGTCGATC
>JANXVE010000098.1 GCA_025351825.1 Chamaesiphon sp. 341R_metabat_111
CCACTTTTGTAAGCAGGTTCTGTACAATATCCATAGAGCAATTCATCTCGTACTTGGTTTCTACTTGTACTTTAAGCGATGAATTGCTTTTTTTGTTGCCCTCGACCATTTTTCTTCTCAAAAGGTGTCCGGAGTATTGAAAATGTCCAGCGTTGACCGTTTGACAAAATTAAATGTGTAACGCTGATAGGTGGAATAATATTTAGTCTGAGGTGCGAGCTGTGTTTGAAATGGTCAGCTACAAAAAGTTTCGCGATACGCCCAGCGTCCGCTTCTTTGATATTACCGTACCAACATCCAATGTTCGCGATCTGGTAGTCCATCAGGGTCCTGCTGTCAGTCCACCTGATAGTGAGGAGGGGTACTGGCAATTTTATCTCCACCCCCACCAGGAAGATAACCTCTTGGCAATATCTGGCGGTAGAACATTCTATCTGGTCAATTTCACCTGGAATTATCCTTATCATATCGTGCGACTGGAAACCGATCGAGAGATCCTCCGTATTCCCAGGGGCACGTTCCATCGTTCTGTTTCGGATCTAAATGGTTCGACGGTGATGAATCAAGCGGTGCGGGATGCTGAAGCTAGTGTCGAGAGTGAATTTCGGGTCTACAATAGCGGCACGATTCCGCGATTGTTGCGAGTGACATCGACTTCGGCACCGTTACCAAAACTGCATGGATTTCAATGGTGATACTGATAAAAATATGTGAGACTATGAAGCTAGGTAGTTAACTCTATCTAGCTTTAATTATTGAATTTAGATTTTGTCTAATTACTGCTGCTATCCTCTACCGAAACAGATACTATGAAACTCGCTCCCTTTGGTTCCTGGAAGTCCCCAATTACTGCTGATGCGATCGTGGCTGATAGTATTGGACTTGGTTCAATTGTCCTGGATGGCACGGATACTTATTGGCTAGAATCTCGTCCTCAAGAAGCAGGGCGGAGTGTCATTGTGCGGCGGACAGCAGACGGTAAGCTGGGCGACATTACGCCACCCGAATACAACGTCCGAAATCGCGTGCATGAATATGGTGGTGCGGCTTATACGGTAGTCGATGGACGAGTTTATTTTAGTAATAATAGTGATAATTGCCTGTATGTCCAGGATTTGAGAGCGGAAGATCCGCAGCAAGTTCGTCAACTTACCCACGACAAAACCAAGAGATATGCCGATCTTACTGTCGATCCTCAGCACGAACGATTGATTTGTGTTCAGGAAGAGCATGATTCAGCCGACTTTGAGCCATTAAATACGATCGTTAGCATCAATATCACCAATCCTAAAGATCTGGTTGTAATGGCTGGTGGCTGTGATTTTTATGCGTCGCCACGCCTCAATTCCGATGGTACTAAATTAGCCTGGTTGAGTTGGAATCATCCCAATTTGCCTTGGGATGGGACAAATTTGCAAGTTGCGACAATCAAGAATGGCTACCTCGCGGCACCAACATTGATTGCAGGTGGTGCTAATGAGACGATCTTTCAGCCGCAATGGTCTTTGGACGATCGACTATACTTTATCAGCGATCGCACGGGTTGGGGTAATCTCTACTGCTGGAGTCAGGGCACTACCACCGCGATCCACCCTCTAGCGGCTGAATTTGGACTACCCCAGTGGGTATTTGGGATGTCTACCTACGCCCTAATTGGCAAACACCGGATTGTCTGTGCCTACACTCAACAGGGAATCTGGCAACTCGCGCTAATTAATACCCTCAGCCAGCATTTTACCCCGCTCAGTCTGCCCTACACAGATATTTCTGGGATTCGGGCAACTGGCAATTCAGTTTATTGCTGTGCGGCTTCAGCGACCCAGTTTAGTCGAATTATCGCGATCGATCTGCTCACCGAGGCTTGCGAAGTCCTCCAACGCTCCACCAAATCAGATTTCGATCCAGCCTATCTATCTGTCCCCCAATCGATCGAATTCCCCACAACGGAGGGGACTGCATACGCCTTCTATTATCCACCCACCAATCCCGACTACCAGCCGCTCCTGGGCGAAAAGCCCCCGCTGCTAGTCAAAAGTCATGGTGGTCCCACTGCCGCCACTTCCAGCCAGCTCAATCTCAAAACCCAATACTGGACGAGTCGCGGTTTTGCCGTGGTAGATGTCAACTACGGTGGCAGTACTGGCTATGGCAAAGCCTATCAACATCGACTCGATGGTAAGTGGGGAATCGTTGATGTGGATGACTGTACCAATGCTGCTATCTACCTAGTGATGCAGAATTTAGCCGATGCCGATCGATTGGCGATCTCCGGTGGCAGCGCGGGGGGGTATACTACCCTAGCGGCTCTCACCTTTGGCAATACCTTCAAAGCCGGAGCGAGTTATTACGGTGTCAGCGATCTAGCTGCCCTTGCCAAAGATACTCACAAATTTGAATCGCGCTATCTCGATCGATTGGTAGCACCCTATCCAGCCCAAGCTAAACTCTATCAAGATCGATCGCCCTTGTATTTTACCGATCGATTGTCCTGCCCGATCGCCTTTTTCCAAGGACTAGAAGATAAAGTAGTCCCCCCCAATCAAGCAGAAATGATGGTAGCAGCACTCAAGGCAAAAAACATCCCTGTCGCCTACGTTACCTTCCCCACTGAGCGACATGGCTTCCGTGAGGCGGCAAATATCAAACGCGCTCTCACTGGTGAATTCTATTTTTACTCCCAGATCTTTGGCTTCCAGCCAGCCGACGAAATCGAACCGATTGAGATAGTCGGTATCGCTGACAAGATATAATCCCTACAGAAAGTTCGATCGTGTTCTGTTATTCCTACTACTTAGCTTGTGGTTCAATTTACCCAACTCACATTGCTCTCGCCCCCATCGCCTAGCGCGACAAAAGCGAAGAGCAAAAGGCATCCATCTACCAATCGTCAGACTCATCCATCTACCAATCGCACCAAAAAGCCCAAAAAAATCGAAGCTCATTATCTAGCCTTCGATGACGATTATTTCTGGGAGCTGATTCGCAAAGACTATGCTTCTGCCTGGAGATATGTCGATCGAATGAATCGGTTTTAATCGTAATTCGATGAATACGATCTAGCGATATGCTAAGGTCGTGTTTATATTGCGGGAATAGTTCAGTGGTAGAACGTCACCTTCCCAAGGTGAATGTCGTGAGTTCGAGTCTCATTTCCCGCTTTTTTTTCACTAAACATAATCTCCGTTCAAGCGTCAATTTACTGAATTTGCGGTAAATCGATCTAAATGGTTTCGATTAAAATTTGAGCCTCAGATCTCAAGCATATTGCCGATCGAGATGTTGAGACGATCGTAAGATAGATTGAGCGAAGTAATTAGGAGCAAGCACGGTGCTGGACATTAGACAGATTCGAGAACAGCCAGAATTGGTACAGACAAAACTAGATCTCCGAGGCGCGGATGTCTATGATATCCAACCCATTCTTGCTCTGGATAAGCAGCAGCGCGAACTAGAATCGAATCGCAGCCAACTTCAGGCGCGCAGCAATGAAATTGGTAAACTAGTTGGGCAAAAAATGGCGGCAAAAACTGCGCCCACAGATCCAGAAATTTTAGCTCTCAAAGCCGAAGGAAATACTGTCAAAGCTACGTTGAGCGAACTTGAACCTGCCGAGCGCGAACTCAAGACGCAGATTCTCGCGTTGATTTTACAGCTCCCCAACCTTCCTAGTGACAATACTCCAGTAGGCAAAGGTGAGGAAGAGAACGTCGAACTCCGTAAATGGGGTGATGAATATATTCCCACCAATCCTGAAATTCTGCCCCACTGGGAAATAGGTGAGAAACTAGGGATATTGAACTTTGAGAGTAGTGCCAAACTCGCCCAGAGTCGATTTGTGACGCTCATCGGTGCCGGAGCTGCCCTAGAACGTGCGCTAATTAGCTTTATGCTCGATCGACAGATTGCCGCAGGATATACTGAAGTTAGCCCGCCCATCCTCGTCAATACCGCTTCGATGACGGCAACCGGACAACTTCCCAAATTTGCTGAAGACGGCTTCAAATGTGCCGAAGACGATCTGTGGTTGATTCCCACCGCCGAAGTGCCCGTCACCAATCTCTATCGCGAACAGATCCTCACTAGCGAACGACTCCCGATTCATCACTGTGCCTACACCCCCTGTTTTCGGCGGGAAGCGGGCAGCGCGGGGCGAGACACTAGGGGTTTGATCCGGCTCCATCAATTCAATAAAATTGAACTAGTCAAATTTGTCCATCCCGACACTTCCGAGCAAGAACACGAGACTCTGGTGATGAATGCCGAAGCGATCCTTCAGGCACTCAAATTACCCTATCGAGTGTTAGAACTCTGTACCGGAGATATTGGCTTTAGTGCGGCGAAATGCTACGACTTAGAAGTCTGGCTGCCCTCGGCTGGTAAGTATCGAGAGATTTCTAGTTGCTCGAACTTTAGAGATTTTCAAGCCCGTCGCGGTGATATTCGGTTCAAGGAAACTGGTAAGAAGGGGACTCAATTTATCCATACCCTCAATGGTTCGGGGTTAGCCATCGGTAGAACGATGGCGGCGATTCTGGAGAATTATCAGCAGCCAGATGGGACGATTCAAATACCTGAAGTGTTGCAGTCTTATTTGGGTAGAACGGTATTGTAAGCGATCGGCCTGAAAATACTATTACTTAGCGTAGATCTAGGGTACCCATGAAGGGCACCCCTACAGGTTAATCGCGTAGGGGTGCCCTGTCTTGTCGGTTTTTTATTCTGCGGCGTTTCTATTCGGGGGTTCCCCCCGAATAAAGAAACGTCAAGACGGGGAACCCCAGAATAAAACCGCCGCTTCATGGGTACCCACGAGTTATCGCAGCAATCGTAATCTATACATTATTACAAAATCTTCGCTTGCGCCCAAGAACTGACTCATGCTATGGTAGACAAGGCTAATTTGCAGTACAACTGCATAATTAAACAGCTATAAGTATTTGAGGTTCAGTCGCGACTAATTTTGCGTTAACCAAAACCGAATAGCCAACCACAGACAGCAGGAGCGATTGCTTAATTCCCTGCCGAGGTTAACGCAAACAGTCCCAGTATCTCGCTACTAATCCAGTGAGCTGCGACTGAACGAGAACCTTGGCACCTAGTGTCGGGGTTAATTTTATGCCTTGCAGTCAGTTCACACCCAAAACTCGATCGATCGAGAGGTAAGTATCATATGGGGAGAACCCTCGCAAACAAACAATCGATCGTAGCAAGCCTCAAGCAAAACTTGAGCGAAGCGACAATGGTCGCGGTGATTAACTACCAGGGTCTAACCGTGGCAGAAATCACCGATTTACGCAGACGGATTCGCCCCAAAGGTGGGATCTGTACTGTTACTAAAAATACCTTAATGGGTAAAGCGATCGAAGGCGATCCGCAATGGTCGGCATTAGAACCATTACTCAAAGGTTCTTCGGCGTTCTTATTGCTCAAAGATGACATTGGTGGCTCGATCAAGGCTTACCACGAATTTCAGAAAGCAACCAAGAAAACCGAGCTGCACGGTGGCGTGATGGAAGGGAAAGTCCTTTCCGGCGTTGATGTCAAAGCCATCGGCGATCTCCCATCGAAAGAACAGCTTATGGCGCAAATTGCTGGTGCCCTCAACTCCGTCACCGCGAAAATCGCGATTGGCGTTAAAGAAGTACCTGCGTCCATTGCCCGTGGGATCAAAGCCCATGCTGAAAAAGTTTAGAGCGGCAATCGGCATTAGTAATAATTGCCCACCAATCTTGACAGTTACAATTTCCACCTACACCCAAGGAATCTACACATGTCTGCTGCAACCGATACCATTTTAGAACAGTTAAAAACCCTCAGCTTGCTGGAAGCGGCTGAATTGGTCAAACAAATCGAAGAAGCTTTTGGCGTGAGTGCTGCTGCACCCGTCGGCGTAGCCGCTGCTGGTCCTGCTGCCGTTGCCGAAGCTGCTGAAGAGCAAACTGAATTCAGCGTCGTCCTCGAAGCCCTAGCTGACGACAGCAAGAAAATTGCCGTCCTCAAAGTAGTCCGCGCCATCACTGGCCTAGGCTTGAAAGAAGCTAAAGATCTAGTTGAGTCCACTCCTAAAGATGTCCTCACTGGCGTGCCCAAAGCTGCTGCTGAAGATGCTAAGAAGCAAATCGAAGAAGCTGGCGGTAAAGTCGTCCTCAAATAGTTTATTGAGTATAAACTCGATCGTCGCAAGTAAGTCAATTTACTTGCGACACCTGAGTCAACCTGGGTTGACTCTTTTTTGTGCCCAAAATCCGATCTTCTCAGTGACAAATTAGATAACTAAGATAGTAGGTGGATGGTGAATGGTGAATATCTATTGCTTGGGTGAGAGAAGAGTATCCTTTTTAACAATCCTCATCAGATCGTCGGAATCTAGCGATCGAAATCTGCTAAAATCTGATTACAATAATTTAAATCGAGAATAGTATCAAAAACTAGTGCTACGCTTTTGAACTAACCAAATCATCTTTCGATCCTTTCTCCCCACAGCACTAGTAACTGAGGAATTGGAGCAAGATGTGACCATACACACCTCACTTGCCAGAACCGCTAGAACATTCGGTTAATATATGCACTCAGCCACGCGACTGGATGACCTCAAAATTTTAGAGTGTTTTCTGCAAAACTCTCTTCACGCTCACTTGGGGCGGATTATTCCATTTCGGGTGCAGTGTTTGTACAAAGATGACACCCTGTGGGTGCTGGCCCAACACCCTGCCGATCTAGCGATCGATATTCCCGATATTTTCAAAGTACTAGAGCGGGCATTGCAGGCAGAAGAACCCAAGATTCCCCTGACGGTGAAGTTATACCTCCGCGCCGAAGGCAATCAGCGTCCCTATAGTCACCAAAGTTTTGCAGTTTACCCCCTAGTCAAGAAGACCATCCCAGGCGAAGCTGCTCCCGAAATGACAGCCATGAACGAAGACCGAATCGCCTTGGAGCGCGATGGCTATACACCCAAGCCAGATGCTAGGCGCAGCTCCACTACTAGCGATCCAGACCGACCGCCACAAGACCACGATCTCCAGGTAGAACGACCACTTCAGCTTGCAGATCGCCACCACAACCCTTCAGACACCACCCCATCTACCATCCCCGAAATAATGTCCAGTCTTAACGATCTCCCTCAATCCCGTCCAGCCGAAGATCGCCTAGTCAAAATAGATGCCGATGTCTTTGCTGCTGATATCGAAAACTCTTTTGGTGCCACTAGAGATGATGACGATCGTGCCCACCCACCTACCAAAATCAAGCGCAAGCTGCTACTGCCAATTCTAGGCGGTCTGGGGCTGCTGGCGATCGGTTCCGGTGCAGGGTATATGGGCACACGTCCCTGCGTCTTCTCGACCTGTACAGAACTAAATACAGCGACTCAGCTCACTCAATCCTCACTGGCAGTTGTCAACACCCCAGGCGTAACCGGACAACAAGTATTAACAGCCCAAAAACAGCTCCATCAAAGTATTGACAATCTCGAATCGATCCCGCTCTGGTCTGGTAGCCATGACAATGCTCAAAAAACACTTCAATCCACCACAGCTCACGCGGCAGATCTAGATACAGCCGTAATCGCCATGAATCGCGCCTACAAAGCCGCAACCATCGTCAAAAATCCACCGATTCCCCTGGCAAAATGGCAACAGAGCAAGCAGATGTGGACAGATTCGATCGCTAATTTGGGCACAATTCCGACTAGTAGCCAGATCTATCCCCTCGCCCGTCAAAAACTGACTGATTATCAAGGGCGATTGGGTGATATCGAGCGTCGGATCGCGATTGAAACCACCGCCGACCAAAAGCTCAAATCTGCTGTAGAAGGGATTAAAGCAGCCACCCAATCCCAACTGACAGCGACTTCTCTCGTTCAGTGGCGCGTCGTAAAAACGCAATGGACTCAAGCCAGCGATCAGCTCAATAGTATTCCGCCGAGTACCAACGCTTATGGTCAAGCTCAAGAGCTACTCAAGTCCTATCAAGCCAAGATTACTACCGCTCAAGAAAAAGTCTCCGAAGAAGACAAAGCAGCTCAAAACTACCAGCTAGCCGTTAAGCTAGCTGAGTCAGCGAAACTGTCCCAAAAAAGTAATAAATTAGCTGAAGCAGTCTCAGCGTGGAATCAGTCAGTTGTCGCCATTCAAAGCGTGCCTCAAAACAGTGCGATCTATGCTCAAGCAAAACCGCTGGGTTTTGAGTACACCAAGAATTTTCAACAAGCAGAAACAAAACTCAAAACTACTCAGAAAATGAGTCTTGCAAATAAAGATCTCCAGCGAACTTGTGCTGGCAATCCTCAAATTTGTACCTACACGATTAATGATAAAGCGATCGTGGTGCGATTGATGTCGCTCTATACTCAGACCCTATCCCAGACAGCGATGGCGGCCTCCACTCAAGGCGATGGCAATGCCAAAACTGGGATTATCAATCATGTCAATACCCTTGGTAATGCTCTGCAAACTATTAGTGAAAATGCCAAATTACCACTAGAGATCTATGGTGCCGATGGTAAACAAATCCAAAATTATCGACCTTAGAACACCTGCGATCGTCATTTTTTGGATTTAACTGAGCAGTTCTAAGTTTAGGTGGGGAAAATTGAAATGTCCGCTCAAATAGAACTAGACACTCCGCTCCAACGTTTGTGCCAAAAGACAATATCTGGGGCGGAATTAGTAGAATTGGTGCAGCAATATGGAATGTTGCCAAAATTGCAGCGGGAACTAATTATTGATGCGGAGCTAGCCGCAGTTATCTGTACTCAGTCAGAGATTTTCAGCGCCTATAAAGCTTTTTATGATAAGTATCAGATAAATTCTGATGCCGATCGGACCGCATGGTTAAAACACAATCATTGTAGCCTCGAACAATTCGAGCAATTGGTGCTCAAAACAATTAAGCTCGATCGATTTAAGCAAACAATCTTTGGTCCAAAGGTTGATTCCTACTTCTTGCAGCGCAAAAGCAAACTCGATCGAGTTGCCTATTCACTCCTGCGAGTCAAAGATGTCCATCTCGCTCAAGAACTATTTTATCGAATTCAATCAGATGAAGCTGATTTTACTGAATTAGTCAAGCAGTATTCAGGTGGTGAGGAAGCTGAAATAAATGGGTTGGTTGGCCCCCATGAAATATCGATTCCCCATCCAATTTTGGCCCAGACATTACTCTCGCTGAGAGCAGGCGAATTAGCAGCTCCGGTTCAGATTGCGGACTGGTTTATCATCGCTAAACTGGAAAAATATCTGCCCGCTCAATTGGACAAAGTAATGCGACTACGGTTAATTGATGAACTATATGAATTGTGGCTTCAGGGAGAAGTGCATAAATTGGCAAGTAATTAATTTAATAGTGAATAGTCGATCGTTAGTAACTCTCCAAATATTTGATGAATTATACAATTACAGCCCCTGACGTATTTTTAGCGCAGATCGAACCGTTCGATCGACTATCAGATCGGAGTCGATCGAGACTGGCCGAAATATCTCAGTATTATCGCTACCACATTGGCCAACCGATCGCTTTATTCGATCGACTGTCCGCAAACATTAATATTGTCGTGGATGGTACCGTGCGACTTCTGGGATATCCCGATCGACAGTCGAATCCTGTCACGATCGCCCGATTGACTACTGGAGATCCGATCGGTGTAATTAGTGCGATTCGGGGCATACCCTGTGAATCGGCAATTGCCTCAACGGAAGTTACCTGTTTGGCGATTCCGACTGAATTTTTCATCCAGGCAGTTTCCAAAGAATCATTGCTCCATCGCTATTTTAACGATCGACCATATCTGATCGAGTTATTTGAAGTCCTGCGACTAGAACTATCCCAACATCCAAATCCAGACCAATTACTCGAATTATTGGCAGTTGATTCGCTCAAAGATTTGGCAATTAAAGCACTTGAATCGGCAGTTGTGTATGGATCGCCCCATGAAGTGCCCCCACCTCTAAAACAATGGAACTGGTTTGTTGGGGATAAGTCTCCCGATGTCCGCTATCGCAGCAGCTACGAGATCGGCGATCGAGTCGAACTCAAAGCCCTCTCTAGTAATCAGAAAATTCGGTTGATCGGCATTGCTCCGATTGTGTTGCAAACTGCGGCAGGTGAAGATCCTGGTGAGGCGATCGATATCGACGATCCGATCGAGCTACCGCCGTCTTCAGCTCTAGCCCTGCCCGAACAGCATCCCATTCCCTACGCGCCCGATTTACCCCTGACCCTTGATACCCCTACCAAATCCAGCCAACGCTATCAGATGGTGCGGGGAAAGGGCCAAATTGAAGGCAGTGTTGCCTGTTTTGAAATGCTGGCACATCAGTTTAAAATCTCCTTTAGGCGTGATGCTGTCCGTAAGGTGATTGCACATCATGTCGAGCAGACAGGGGGGATTTCGCTGCAATTTTGCGGGGCTGTAGCTGATTTTCTGGGGCTACAAGGTCAACTAGCCTCAATACCTGTCGTCGATCTCCAGCGGATTCAGGTTCCGGCTTTGATTAAATGGGAAGACAGCATCGCGGTGGTTTGTGCCGTATCCAGTAAGTCTGTAACGATCGCGATTCCCGATCGTGGTTTGATTAAAAGATCGCCTAAAGACCTAGTCCCGAAACCGTCAGGAGATGAAACCACGCCTGTTGGTACAGATCTGATCTCAATTCTATTAATTCAATCGACTCCCTATACACCAGAGCAAAAATTTGGACTAAGTTGGTTTTGGCCTTCGATCGTTCAGCATAAAGGTGTTTTATTTGAGGTGCTGATTGCTTCGTTCTTTATCCAATTATTTGGACTAGCAAATCCGCTGATTACTCAGCTAATTGTTGATAAAGTGCTGATGCAAAATAGTTATTCTGCCTTAAATGTATTTGGCATGTTACTAATTGGGGTTGCTTTTGGAGAAGCACTATTGACCAGTTTGAGGACTTATTTATTTGCAGATACCACCAATCGAATCGATCTAGCTCTGGGTTCCCAAATTATCGATCGATTACTGAGATTGCCCATGCGATACTTTGAAACTCGATCTGTAGGTGAACTATCTACCAGGGTTGGAGAATTAGAAAATATTCGGCAATTTCTGACTGGAACTGCCCTGACAGTAGTGCTGGATGCGGTATTTTCAGTGATTTATATCGTAGTGATGCTGATTTATAGTTGGCTGCTCACTGGAGTCGCTTTAGCAACATTGCCAATCTGTATTTTGATTACGACGATTGTGTCGCCGATTGGCCGCAAACAGCTCAGGGTCAAAGCTGAACGCAATGCTAGGTCGCAATCGCATTTAGTAGAAGTCATCGCTGGGATCCAAACTGTCAAGGCTCAAAATGTGGAGCTGCGATCGCGGTGGAAGTGGCAAGAACGCTATACCCAATATGTGATGGCTGGTTTTCAAACCACGATCACTTTTACCGCCGCGAATTCTGCAACGACGTTTTTCAATCAGATTTCTAGTTTATTAGTGTTGTGGGTAGGTTCGTATTTAGTTCTAGATGGCAAACTGACCTTCGGCCAATTAATCGCCTTTCGGATCATTTCCGGCTACGTGACTAGCCCGATTTTGAGATTGACTCAGCTCTGGCAAAACTTCCAGCAAACGGCACTTTCACTCGAACGGATTGGGGATATTCTGGATACGCCGATGGAATCAACTGAGATCGATCGCGGTAATATTCCAATGCCAACAATTCGCGGCAATGTCAAGTTTGATAATGTTTCCTTTCGTTTTGCCGCAACTGGACCACTTAATTTAGATGGTGTCAAGCTAGAGTTTTCAGCAGGTAAATTTATCGGCATCGTCGGTCAAAGTGGATCGGGTAAAAGTACCTTGATGAAGTTGTTGCCGCGATTATATCCGCTTCAATCGGGTCGAATTTTGGTAGACGATTATGATATTGCCAAAGTTGAGCTTTATTCGCTTCGCCAACAAATTGGGATCGTGCCTCAAGATACTTTGTTATTTGAAGGTAGCGTCCAAGAAAATATCGCTCTCAATTGTCCTGATGCCAGTACAGATGAGATTATTCGGGCGGCGAAGATTGCCTTTGCCCATGAATTTATTATGGATTTACCGAATGGTTATAATTCCTCTGTGGGTGAGCGTGGATCTGGCTTATCTGGCGGTCAACGTCAACGGATTGCGATCGCTAGAACAGTGCTCCAAAATCCTCGGCTACTGATTTTAGATGAAGCCACTAGTGCGCTAGATTACGATTCTGAGAAACAGGTTTGTACGAATATTGCTGAAGCTTTTGCAGGCAAAACAGTCTTCTTTATCACTCATCGACTGACGACTATTCGTAATGCTGACATAATTTTGATGATGGATCGTGGTCTAGTTGCCGAGCTGGGTACTCATGCGGAACTAATGGCACTCAAAGGGCGATATTACTGTCTCTATCAACAGCAAGAGTCACAGGTTTAGCAATCTTAAGCCCAAATCTGGCGATCTTGCAACTGTTGATTTTGCCAGAGGCAGAAGTTGAGGTTGCCGCTCGATCGATCTTGGACGATCCGCCCTCAGATGCCGAATTCCAGCGAAGATTAGATTTAGTCGAAGCTATACTAGTGAATAAGTTTACCCAATTTAAGTTTTGAAGAGGTACGCCAAATGTTAGAGTATCGCTTTCCTAGCTACTTGCCTTCAGCCGAAGATTTACCGGATTCTGATGAAACACCAGTGGATAACGAACTGCAAGAACTGATTCCTGGATTACTAAAAGCGATTCTGCTGATGTTGTGGGAACAGCGGATGGACTGGTTATTTGCGATCGATATGGGGCTATACGTAGATCCCGATCGGCCGCCAATCGTTCCCGATGCATTTTTAAGTCTGGGGGTAGAACGCTGCTACGATGAAGAACTCCGTCCGAGCTATGTGTTGTGGGACGAGCAGATCGTGCCGATTCTGGCGGTCGAGATCGTATCGCCGACATACCGAAATGAATATACGACCAAGTTAGAGCGGTATGCTGAGATCGGGGTATTGTATTACGTGATTTATTCTTCCAAACGGCGACGGAAGCCGAAGCTGGAAGTACATAAGCTGATAGATGGGGTATATCAGTTGCAATCGGCAAGTCCGGTGTGGATGCCAGAAATCGGACTGGGAATCGGCTATGAGCGGGGCAACTATGCAGGGGTAACGCGGGAATGGTTGTATTGGTATGATGAGACAGGTCAACGTTATCCAACGCCGAATGAGCGGGTTCAGCTAGAGATTCAACGTGCCCAGCTAGAAGCTCAACGTGCTCAACAAGAGGCTCAACGGGCCACTATTTCGGAGCGGCGGGCAGAACAATTGGCTCAACGATTGCGAGAATTAGGTCTAGATCCTGATGCTTTGTCATAAAGATCTTTACGATCGTTGCCAACTAATTCAGGTAAGCTATGTCATTGTTAGTGGGGTGGCTACTCGCTTGTATATGCCAGAACGGATGACTGACGATCTCGATATTCTGATTCATGAGGATGAAGCAGCACAAGCATATTTTGGTCTAATAGAACAAAATGCCAAACGGATGGGAGATTTGAGTATTGGGGGCACTTCATGGAAGTTACCAGATCGAACAATCCTTGATATTATCCCCAGCAACCGAGCGTGGGTCTCAACGGCACTGCTTCGCCCCAGAATCGGCGGTGACGGACAGCCTACGATCGATCTACCTTTTCTAGTATTGATGAAGCTTGAGGCTAGTAGAACGACGGATATCAGTGATATTAGTCGCATGTTGGGGCAAGCTAGCGATCTAGAGTTGGATGAGGTGAGAAAAACGATCGAGATGTACGATCGCAATAGTGTCGAGGATTTGGAAAGTTTGATTCAGTTGGGAAAAATTGAAATGTC